>JAUSKV010000329.1 GCA_030646745.1 Sulfurimonas sp.
AAAGCAACTATTATAGATATAACTACATTCCTTCAGGTGGTACAGATACAAATAATAGTACTGATACTGCGCTTCCGTCCACTGAAACACAAACGGGAGCAGTTGCGAGCGATGATAAAAGCAGCATAGATGCCACAACGACAAATTTACAGGAATTAGGCGTAGATGAGTCGGATATTTTAAAACATGACGGCAAATATATTTTTAGTATAGACAGTGTAAATAAGCAGATATTTATAACATCTTTTGAAAATATCGCACTCAAAAACTATAAAGCTATAAACACAATATCTATAGCCAGTTTAGGTTCTGTTGTGGCTATGTATCTGCAAAACAACCGTTTAATTCTTATATCAAATGAAACAAACTACTTATTGACGGATGGAGGTGCTAATGATAGCATGGTAGCAAAACCCGCTCTTTACACAAATTCACAAAGTGCAAAAATAACAATCTATGACACGACAAATATAAACAACATCGTAGAGTTATCATCCTATGCTATTGATGGCACTTATGAGGAGAGTCGCCTCATTAATGGAAAACTCTTTTTTATAACAAAGTTTTATCCGGAGGTGCAATATGATTATCCAAAAATTTATGTCGATACTATCTGCTCAAAACTTAACATGCAGGAGATATATGGTTCTTGCAGTAGCACAACTCCGGTTCTTATGAGCGATGTTGCCCTCGCAAATCAAACAGAGAGTTGCACCTATGGAGCAGATTATTATACCTACCAAGATAATCAATGTTACATCTACAACTATGATGAAGATGGTAAAACATGGAAATATGATTATGAAAATCCAATAGTAACAAGCGAAAACTTTACTCCAAAAATAGTCTCAAACGGAGTAACTAGTGAACTTATAGAGCCATCCAAATTTTATGTGCCACAAAAACTTGACCAAGATTCCACAATTACCACTATCAGTACTTTTGATATTGAAGGCGCAATTTATAAAGAGAGTATCTCATTTTTAGGGAACACTCAAACATATTATGCCTCTTTAACATCTCTCTATTTAGTCTCAAATGAATATCCTCTCTATTACAATTTTGATAATTTTGAAGAGAGACAGATGATATATAAATTTGCTCTTAACGATACGCTGAGTTACAAAGGAAGAGGTTTTGTGGATGGAACCATGTTAAATCAGTTTAGCATGAGCGAAAAAGATGAATACCTGAGAGTGGCTACAACAAAAGGCAACACATGGAGCGGAGCCGGGACAGAGAACTCTGTGTTTACACTCAAAGAGAATAACGAAACACTGGAAGTCAAAGGCTCTCTTAGCGGATTAGGAAAAGAGGGTGAGAGAATTATGGCTGTCAGATTTATAGGAGACAGAGGCTTTGTGGTTACCTTTAAACAAACAGACCCGCTTTATACATTGGACTTGAGTAATCCTCTCAGTCCAAAGGCTGTAGGGGAACTTTCGATTCCTGGATTCTCAAGATACCTTCATGTTGTAGATGAAAACAGGGTGCTAAGCATAGGCAGAGATGCGGATACGATTACCGGACAAGCTCTTGGACTGCAACTGCAACTCTTTAATGTTACAGATTTTACAAACCCGCAACTGGTGGATAAAACCACTATTGGGAGCAGTTATACATATAGTTCTGCCGAATATAACCATAAAGCCTTTATTTATCGCCCGAGTGATTTAATGTTTGGATTGCAATACACCGACTTTGAATCAACAAGCTCTACACAGAATTTCGGTATCTATAAAATCGATGGCATGTCCATTAAAAAAGTTCATACAATGAGTAAACCTCTAGTTGATTATTATTGGGGAGATGAGAATAGAGGTCTTATATTTGACCTGAACAGTACAAGCTATGGAGCACTTTTTGAAGGTTCAAATATTTTGGGCGATACTATTTTAGAAGGAGAATAAGATGAGATACTTACTAGGCATGATAACGGTTTTAATCTTTTTAGGATGCAGTGATAACAAAAGCGCTGCAAGTGACTCAAGTATATCTAACACAGATGCTCTTCAGCCGAATGTCGAGAATAAAGAGCTTCAACCTCCAAAACCTCCCGCGCTATAAGGATATATCTTCCCTTGTAGCATGGATATTTTGTTTTTTTAACTCTCTTTTTTGATAGACACGATTTATCAGATAGCAGAGTTTGAGTCCGTAAATAAAGATAATCCATGAAACGTAAATCCATAAAAACAGAAATATTAAAGTAGCAAAAGAGCCGTACATTGTCGTGTAGGATTTATTATAAAAAACATAGTAAATAAAAGCGTTTTTGGCTCTATCTTTGTGTTTGCAGCGATTTGAAAGAGAAGAAAAAAGAGAGCCAATATAATTAAAAAGGGAACTACCGGAAGAATGTTTATGCCGGAAGTCATCTCGTTTGACTTTATAATGGTTGCCAACATGGCACTCATGTAAAAAGAGACTCCAAGAGCGATGGGCGTAAGAGTAAGCATTGTCCAGTAAGTTGTAATCGACTCCCACAGAGTTCTCTTTTGTGCATGAAAAATTTTGTTTGCGATATACTCGAAATTCTTAAAAAAAAGAAGGGAAGCTACTAAAACCATAACCAAACCAATAACACCCATTTTTGCAGAGTTGAGTAAAAAACTGTCTATGTAACCCATAATTGATTCAGAATGTACAGGCATAAGATTTGAGACTATAAATGTTTTTACACTCTCATAATGTTCGGCAAACGAGGGTAAGGATGTAAGCAGTGTAAGCATTATTAAAAGAAGAGGGATAATTGTAAAAATGGTGTAAAAACTGAGACTTGCGGCATAGAGAGTCAACTCTTTATCAAAGAAGATGCCGATAAGAAACGAAACATGTTTAAAAAAACGCTTTACATCTATTTTACTTATCGGTACCCCGAGGGTACGTGTCGCTTTACTCGGGCGCATTATTATTTACTCCGGATGAGTTTAATTCAGCCCCATTTTAGCTGGATTTAAAATATTGTTCGGGTCAAACGCCATTTTAATGGATTTAAAAAGAGCCATCTCCTCGGGCGTAAATGCCATGTGCATGTAAGGTGCTTTTGCTAGCCCTATGCCATGTTCACCACTGAGAGTTCCGCCCAAATCTATAGTTGCCTGAAAGACCTCTTCTATTGCTTTATAGGCAATTTTTACCTGCTCCGGGTCTTTGCCGTCCACCATAACATTTGTATGAACATTTCCATCCCCCGTATGACCGAAACATGGAATTTTGATATTGTACTTTTCTGCAATTGCGTAAAACTTCTCAAGCAGCTCCGGCAGAGCTGAACGGGGAACGGTTACATCTTCGTTGAGCTTTTTGCTTCCGTAAACGCTCAGTGCAGGAGAGGCATTACGGCGGGCAAACCATATATCTTTCGCCTCTTTATCATTCGCTGCTATCTTAAATTCACTGCATCCGTTTTCGCGAAAGACTTTCTCGATTTGAGCAAGTTGAAAATTCAAATCCTCTTCTAAGTTTCCATCTACATCCGTTATTAGCAAAGCTCCGGCATCAATCGGTAAGCCTTTATGGAAAGTCTGTTCAACCGCTCTGATTGTCAAGTTGTCCAAAAACTCCATCGCGACAGGGGTAATTCCACTCGCCATAGTTTTATAGACAGCTTCCATCGCCATGTGAACCGTGGCAAATATCCCCATTGCGGTTTTTGTCATTTTAGGTTTTGGAATAAGCTTGAGGGTTATTTCCGTTAAAACTGCCAAAGTCCCCTCACTCGCAATTAAAATACCGCTGATGTTATAGCCTGCCACATCTTTTATAGTGCGTTTTCCGGCTTTAATAACATCGCCGTTTGGCAGAACTGCACGCGTTGCCATCACATAATCTTTTGTAATTCCATACTTTGCAGCACGCATGCCACCGGCATTTTCGCTCACATTTCCGCCAATTGTTGAGTACTCTTGGCTCGCAGGATCCGGCGGATAAAAGAATCCAAGCTCTTCAACTGCCTTTTGCAGATCCATATTTATCACACCTGGCTGAACGACTGCAACCATATTTTTCATATCAATCTCTAAGATTTTGTTCATATGCTTTTCCATGGCAAGAACAATCCCGCCACTGCTAGGAAGTGCTCCACCTGTAAAACCACTTCCGGCTCCGCGAGGAACTATGATAATTTTATGCTCGTTGCAATACTTTAAAATCCGGCTGATATCATCCTCGTTTCTAGGAAAGATTACGGCATCCGGTTCAAAATGCTCTCTCGTTGCATCGTACGAATAAGCAATTAAGTGCGCTTTATCACTATAGATATTCTCTGAGCCTACAATAGAAGTAAAGTGTTTTATGTGTGTTGTTTTTATCATGATTATTTCTTCTTTTTAAATTCTTCGTACAACGCTTGAAGCTCTTTGTTCTCTTCATTAAATTCAAGTAAAAGCTCATAATAGTACGGCTCATACTCTTTTATAGGGCTGCTTCCTGCTCCCCACCATGCCTCATCTATCTCCAAAACTCTACTGTAAAAAGGGAGTTGTTTCTCATCATCTTTGAGCGGAGCATCGGATATATTTAAGAGTTTAAATGTTTTTGAGTCCACTGTAAAAAGTTTTTTATTGATAAAGAAAAAGAGTACCCCGACAGAGGCTGAGTTTGCCATCTCATCAAAATCTTTTTTCTGTGGTGAAGGGTGACCGTTGATAGATAAAATTGCTGCGAATATATCGGGATGCACCCATTGGATTCCCTCGGAAGCCTTTGTAGTGCGATGGAAAATTTCCTCATTCGGTGCAATCAATAGAGCTCTTGAATATCCAAATGCCAAAATAGCCGTATCACCGACCTCTACATGCCATTGACCCTTTGGAAGTGAGTTTTGTTTAAGCAGCACAAAATCACTCATTTTTAGCGTAGCAATTTTGTTTTTTTCATCATATTTTGTTACAACTATCTCTTTTAAAACAGTTCCATGACCCTCAGCTAAGCTGTGAATAATGAATCCACTCATGCCAACATTTACCATTTCAATCTTTATCGTTGCTTCATTTAAAGAGTCATCTACGCCGATAATAGGCGATTTCAACACATTCGCAAATATGCTTGAAACAAAAATAAAAAGTAAAAAAATATATTTAATCAACTTCAATTCCTAATTATAAATCTGCCGTGATTATAGCAAACAAATCTCATACTAAGCCAAATTTTGTTAATCTTTCAAAATTAATTTATTTAGGATTATATTTATGATGCGATTTTTCATACTTTTATTTTTCTCAACCATACTTTTTGGTTCAGAGGTAAAAGACTTTAAATGGGAGGATGGTATGCCCTATTCTGTCTTTTTAGAAAAGTATAACTTACCTACTAAAGAACTCCTAACTGACATAGATGACGATGACAAAAAACTTGTAGAAGAGATTCGTGCAGGCGTAAACTGCCAGATGCTTAGAGGCACAGACAATAAAATAGAACAAGTATTAATCCCACTCAATGACGAACTCCAAATCCACATATACCAAGATGAAGATACCTACAGTTTTGAAGCCATTCCTATTATATATGATTTAAAAACAGAAGCATTTTCGTTAAAAATAAATGCAAATCCATCTGTAGATATTTTAAACGAAACCGGTTCTATTGGAATAGTGAGTGTCTTTATTAATGCATTTAAAAAATCTGTCAATTTTACCGCCATACAAAAAAGTGATAGGTTAGCCATGATTTATGAGCAAAAATATAGGCTAGGAAGACCCTTCTCTATGCCGACTTTGAATGCTGCCATGGTAGAAATAAACGGTGAAAGACACTTTATATATTTAAATAGCGACGGTGTTTACTATAATGAAAAAGGTGCTCAGATTGAGAGTTTTTTACTTGTTAACCCAGTTGCAAATACCAGAATTTCTTCTACTTTTACCCTTCGTCGTTACCATCCTATTCTTAAAAAATATCGTGCCCATTTAGGTATTGATTATGCCGCAAGAACCGGAACACCGATTATGGCGGCCGGAGATGGAAAAATTGTTTTTGCAAGCACAACCAACGGATATGGAAATCTTATTAAGATTCAACATGCCGATGGTTTCCTCACACTCTATGCACATCAAAAATCTTTTCGTCCAGGCATTAAAGTGGGTCTAAAAGTATCAAAAAATCAGGTAATCGGCTATGTAGGGAGCACAGGATTATCAACCGGTCCACACCTTCATTTTGGTCTTTACAAAGACAATCAGGCAATCGACCCTCTTAAGGTTGTACAAGTTACTATTAAAAAATTAAGTGACAAAGAGAAAAATGAATTCTTAAAATTAAGAAAAAAATATGATGATACTATTCTTTCACATATTCAAAATAATACAAAATTTGTAAAATTAAACGAGACAGGTAACAGCTGCTTTATCAACAATAAAACTCAAGAAAAAATTGCAGCCTCTTAACCAAATTCTATAGGATCCATGTCCACCTCAGCCAAATCTACTTTACATGTAGAGATAGCTTTGATTAAATCTGTACTCTTATCTGAACGAAGCAGAATCTCAAATCTATACTTATCTGCAACTCTTTCAATCGCACATTTTCCGTATCCGACTATCTCTATATTTGAGAATTTGGCTAACTTTTCTTGCATATGAAGCATCTCATCTTTTGCTTTAAGTCCGTTTTTGTGTGAAAACAGAACCCTGCACAATTTTTTATAGGGTGGATAAAGCTCTTTACGATACTCCATCTCATCTTTTAAGAACTCTTCATAATTTTCAACAAAAGTACTGAAAAACTCCTCGTTAAAACTCTGCACCAGAACCTTCGCATTTTTAGCTCTCCCACTTCGCCCTGCTACCTGAATCAACGATGAAAGAGCTTTCTCTCTTGAGCGGTAATCACTCATATTCAACATGTTATCCATACCCAAAACCACTGCCAAAGTGACCCCATGATAATCGTGTCCCTTGCTTAACATCTGAGTTCCTACAAGTACATCAATCTCTTCATCATTAAAGCGCTTCAGCGCTTTTTTTAGCTTATTTGCAGTCGTGATAACATCTCTGTCAAACTGTTCAATTATTGCCTCCGAAAATGTTTCGCTAATGTTTTTTGTAGCTTCAGCGGTTCCAAGACGAGAACTTGTCAAATTAGAGCTCCCGCATGCCGAACAAACTTGAGGAATAGCCTGAGTAAAGTTGCAGTAGTGGCACTTAAGAGCATGAGATTTTTGATGAATACTCATGCCGATACTGCAAAATACACACTCATAGGTGTGACCGCAATCGCCGCAAATAAGGTACTTAAAATTTGCACGGGTTGGCAGAAAAACTATGGATTGCTCTTTTGCATCGAGTGTATTTTTAAGATTTTGTAAAATCATAGGCGATAAATTCTCTGCAGAGCGTTCATAAATAAACTCTTTTTTCGAGCTGAAGTGACCGCCTTTGAGTCTTACATGCGCAAACTTAACAAAGGAGTTTAGGGATGGCGTAGCACTTCCTAAAACAACTGGGATGTCATAAAGTTTTCCCATATAAATCGCTATATCTCTTGCGTTATAGCGAGGTCTTGAAGAGGATTTGTAACTGTCGTCATGCTCCTCATCGACCACAATAAGCCCTAAATTTTTTATCGGTAAAAAGAGTGCCGAGCGAGGTCCCGCGATTATATAAGCACTTCCGTTATAAATCTTAACAAGTGCTTTTTTCTTTTGAAGCGGTGTGAGTTTTGAGTGCCACATGACTACTTTATTACCAAAATGCTCCTCCAGTCTTTTCCCCATCTGCGGCGTAAGAGAAATTTCCGGCATTAAAAATATGGAACGATTCCCACATGCCATCATCTGCTCAAAATACTTCATGTATATTTCGGTTTTACCGCTTCCCGTATCACCGAAGAGGAGTGAGGTTTTGTGTTGCTGTAAAAAGAGAAGTGCTTCGTTTTGTTTTTGCGACAAATGAATGTTACTTGGAAGCGATGCTTTAGCTTCGCCTAAAATTATTTGCGAAGCTAAAGAATCGCTTCCAAATGGCACTATCAAACCGAGTGCTTCGCCTAAGGATGAAAAATAGTAGGTTGCTATAAATTGTGCTAACTTTATCTGTTTATCAGAGTAGTAAAACTCACCTACACCTAAAATCTCACTCGTTTTAAACGCAGGCTTTTTACATGCAAAAATTACTACTGCTTTATAGTTTTTGTTTCTAACCGCTATTTCTACAGCGGTTCCTATCTCTAAAGGAGAATCATAATTATAAGTAAGTAAAGATAAGGGGGAAGAGAGAATTGCTACTTCATAAAAAAACAAAAGAATTCTCTACTTTGATTTTAGTCAACAAGATTTGAGCAATATGCCCCAGCCGTACATAAAAATGTTCCATTCAATGGGTCATACACAAAAGTATTATCCGTATCAAGTATTTTAAAAGTATAATGAGTTCCATCCGTACTTTGCCAATGCCCAGAGCCTGTTCCAGCAGCTACACCATACATAAGAAGTGTACTTGTGCCATTGCCATCAAAAAGCGTTGTTGTATTTTGGCTAAGTGCTGTAATCCATCCACTTTGACCTTGTATAAGTCTTCCTTGTCTCTCTGTCACAATTGCGGAGCGAATAGAAGCGATGTCCGCACGCCCTTTTGTTATCTCGGCATCCGTACGAGTTGCAGCAAATTTTGGAACTGCTATTGCCGCTAAAATACCTAAGACTACAATTACAAATATCATCTCTATCATAGTAAATGCATTTTTCATAATCATACCCTTCTAAAAATTTAAAATATTATATCAAAAAATTAACTGCGACAGTTGAAGAGTTAAGAGAAAGTTTTGGAGGAAGATGTACTTTATGTATGGATTCCACCTCAGAAGAGGTGGAACGAGAAAAAAAATACTATTAACGAGTTACTGAAGAACCTAATGGAGCAAAGCTGAAAGCTGCTGGAACGTTTACACCTACAAGAGCACATTCTGCATCAGCAATCTGAGCGCCTCTATTCACTGTTACATTGGTATCACTACTTCTGACGATACTAATACATACACCACCGGCAGATTTATATATAATATCAACACCTGTGCCATTTGCAACTATATTTGCAGTAGCAGTAGTAGCATCAATTAAATTTGCAGGAACAGCATTTGTAGCGAGAGCAGTTCCCTTAATGCCATCTATAGCAGCCTTATAATTACCTTGCACAGCCGATGCTGCAGCATCCGTACGTGTAGCAGCTAATTTTGGAACCGCAACCGCAGCCAAAATACCTAAAATAACGATAACGAAAATCAACTCTATCATAGTAAAACCAGCTCTTTTCATAAGAACTCCTTAAAAGTAAAAAATTTGGGTTACACTAGCAACCTTGTCAAACATTATGAAGCATACCGAATAAAATCTTGCTTAATTTATTTTTCTACATAATAAGAAGTTGCAAACCAATCCAAATAGTACAAACATGGAACTATATTTGCTTTATACCTTTAACTTTAAAAGGAGTTCACATGGGTATTCAAGAGTATAACACACGCGATTTAGTAGCAAGTGCGTTAGATTACCGTTCTATCCGTCAAGATATGATTTCATCAAATATTGCAAATGCTGACACTCCTTTTTATAGACCAAGAGATATAAGTTTTGGGGATACTTTGGCAGCAAAGCAAGCAGAACTTTATAAAAATGAAAAAACAACGCTCGATTTGGCTCAGACAAACAGCGCACACATGCCATTTAACAATGAAAAAGATATGTCCAAAGCTACAATGTTTTATAGAGATGGGCACATGGCTAGAAATGATGGGAACAGTGTTGATTTGGATGTTGAAACAACCGAAATGAGCAAAAACTCCATTATGTTTAATGCACTTGTAAATGCTGATAAAAAACTTTCTATGATGTACAAAAGTGTTATTGACTCTTCATCCAAAGTTTCATAATATGATTCATATTCTTATTAAATGCATAGCCTTAGTAGTTGAAAAGGATAACATGTGAGTGATTTTTTAAGCAGTTTCGATATTAGCGGTTATGGTTTATCTGCTCAAAGGGTTCGTGTAAATACCATCTCTTCAAATATTGCGAATGCTCAAACAACGCGTACTGATGAGGGTGGACCCTATAGAAGGAAAGAGGTAGTTTTTAAAGCTATTGACTTTAACCAACACTTAAATGAAGCCATGAGCAACTCAACAAATAGTGCCAAATATCAAGACCCTCTCAATGAGGGCGATTTTGGCAAAAAAGTAAATCCTGCTATAATGAGCGTAATTATTGATAAAATTTCAAGAGATGATAAAGAACCAAAACTAAAATTTGACCCAAGCCATCCGGATGCAGACGCAAATGGTTATGTTGCGTATCCAAATATTAATCCCGTTATAGAAATGGCCGATCTAGTCGAAGCAACGCGTTCGTATCAAGCAAATGTTGCCGCGTTTGAGAGTGCTAAGAATATGGCAGGCAGTGCTATTTCACTGTTGCAGTAAAAATAAAACATATAAAAGGAAAAGGGTAAGAATGTTTACATTATGTAGTAATAATTCTCCTTTTACAAGGAGAGGTTTATGAGTATTAGCAGTATATCAGGCACATCAACTGCCGAACTTTTAAAACAAAAAGGCAAACCTGAAGAGAGTGGCGGAACTGACTTTGCACAGCATCTAAAATCAGCACTAAACGAAGAAAACGACCGTCAAGTTACAGCAGAACAAGCCGTTGGAGATATAGCAACTGGACAGGTTAAAGACCTCCATCAAGCTGCACTTGCTATTGGCAAAGCAGAAACAAGCATGAAGCTAATGCTTGAAATAAGAAACAAAGCTCTAAGCGCTTACAAAGAGATAGGCAGAACACAACTATAAATCCACTATTAAAGTATATACTACTCAATGCTTAACGAAAACAAAAACAAAAAGATATTTTTACTTTATGCCCTCATCGGGCTGGGCTTTACCATCTTTTTAAGCGTTATGCTTGTTACGGTGCTAAAATCTCGCAACCTACCCTCTCTCTACACGGATGACACTTCAAAGGCTGAAAGAGGAAGTATTATCAGTGCAGACGGATTTCATATTGCAACTACAAAAAAACTTTATAAAGTAGTCGTAAATAACAACTATATAGATCCGGAAAAAGAGGAACTTTTTATACAACTTTTTAGTATCTACTCTGGAATGGATGCGATAGAGGTTAGAGAGAAGCTCAAAGAAAAAAAAGGTGTTATTGTTTTAAGCTACTCTGTACCGGAAAAAGAGGCACAATATCTAAAGAATCTGGCAAAAGAACTTAGAAAATACAAAGTTTTTATAGAAAGAAAAGACCGTAAAACCGGTACTAGAATGCTCCATGGGTTAAGCATTATAGAGAGTGGAGAGAGCAGAGAATATCCGTATGGAAAACTTTTAACGCCAATCATAGGTTATACCCATAAACAAGAAGATAATGGCTATACGCGAATCAAAGGTGTCAAAGGACTAGAAAAAAGATTTGATGAAGAGCTTTCAGCCAGACAGGATGGTTCTAGCATAGGTCCACGAGATGTCAATAGCTATATCATACTCAATAGAGACAGTTTTACAAAACCAAATATTAATGGACTAGATATAAAACTTACAATTCCTATTGCTCTTCAAATAAAGATGGAGAACATGTGCGACCAGATGAAGAAAGAGCTTGGAGCTGAGCAGGTAATGCTTGCCGTTATGAACTCAAAAAACGGCAAAGTTTTAGCCATGGCAACCTCAAATAGATTTTTTCCAAAAGATATAAAAAAAAGTGACTATCCCTACTTAAACAGCGGAATCATAGAATATAGCTTTGAACCGGGAAGTGTTTTAAAAGCAGTATCCTTCTCACTACTGCTGGATAAAGATTTAATAAATCCGTACGACATGGTCAATGGATACCACGGTAGATATCTTCTAGGGAACAAAATAATAACTGATGAGCATAAGTTTGATAGACTCTCTGCTGAGGATGTAATAGTCCACTCATCAAACATTGGTATGGCGCAACTTTCACAGAAACTCTCCGGTATAGAGTTTTATGAAGGTTTAAAAAAATTTGGTTTTTCTCAAAAATCAACAAATGATTTTATTTATGAAAGAATGGGTTCTATTCCAAATAGCAACAAACTTGACAATGAGGTGTATAAAGCCACATGCTCCTACGGCTATGGGATGGCAGCAAATCTTATGCAGTTAATCCGTGCTTACGGTGTTTTTAACAACAACGGAAAAATTGTATATCCTCAAATTGCCGCAAGTTATGTAGATGCATTCAACAGAGAAACAGTTATAAAAAATGACGAGCAGCATCAAATTATAAAAAGTTCTACTGCATCTAGGATGCAAAAAATTTTAATAAAAACAGTGAATGAGGGAACCGGCTACAAAGCAAGAACTGAAGGTTTGGTAATAGGCGGAAAAACAGGAACAGCGCATATAGTTGAAGAAGGAACATATGTAAATAAATACAATACTGCTTTTGTGGGATTTGCAAATGATGCAAGTAACAATTACACAATCGGAGTAATTACAGCTCAACCTACATCAAGCCAATTTGCGGCTCAAACCTCTGTTCCGGTTTTTAAAAAGGCTGTTAATATTATGATTGAAGATGGCTATCTGACCCCGCTAAAGACAGAGGCTACGACACTTAAACCAGATGTTGACCTAACGCCGGATATTCTTGAAGAGATAGCACCGCATTAAAGCCAGATATTGTCAAGCAATCTTGTAGTTCCTACTTTTGCTTCTACTAGAATAATTGTGTTTCCAATCTCTACATGCAACAGTTTTTCGAAGTCACGACTGAGTATCTCGACATAGAATATTTCAAGCGGTTCAAGTGTAGCTCGCATCTCTTTTATAATCTCTTTAGAATCCAAAATATTTTTACTCACCATTTTGCCTGCCATGTAGAGTGAAGCTGAGATTTTCAGTGCCTCTTTTCTCTCATTTTTGTTTAAATAGATATTTCTACTGCTGAGTGCCAAACCATCGCTCTCTCGAACCGTATCTACTGCCACAATATTGACGCTCATAAAAAATTGTTTGACCATAAGAGTGATTAAATTGAGCTGTTGCGCATCTTTTTTTCCAAAGTAGGCATTTGTAGGAGCAACAATATTCAGAAGCTTCATAACCACAGTTAAAACACCGTTAAAATGCCCGGGACGAGTGGCTCCTTCAAGAATATATCCTCTCACTTTTGGAGCCAATATGCTTGCTTCATCACTGCCATAAATATCATTAACATGTGGGAGGAAGAGAACATCGACGCCGGCGAGTTCGCATATCTTTTTATCGGCTTCATCCTTTTTCGGATATTTATCTAAATCTTCGCCCTTTAAAAACTGTGTTGGATTTAAAAAAATCGACACAATAACTATTTCATTCTCTCTTTTTGCTCTTTTGATTAGTGATATATGACCTTCATGTAAAGCACCCATAGTCGGAACAAACCCGATACTCTGGTTTATATTTTTTGTAAACTCTTTTAACTCCGGTGCCTGAGTGATAATCTTCATTTTAAGCCTCTATTTAATATAATCGCAATTATAACAATATTGGAATAATTTTATGGATAACTACGAATACACCGAACTTTTAAAAAGTACAGCAATTAAAATGAAAAACATCACAAGTGTTGTTGAACCTGATAAGCTTCAGAAAAGGCTTGATGATATAGAGACTATGGAGAATGAACAAGGGTTTTGGAATGATGCGGCAAATGCGGCGGTAATACAAAAAGAAAAAACGCAAATTCAAAGAAAACTGAAAAAATATTTTGCTGCTAAAAATGCTATAGATGACGCAATTGAACTTTATGAGATGGCAACTGATGAGGGTGATGATGAGTCAATTCAAGCTCTTTTTGATGATGCTGCAAAACTTGAAGAGTTTATAAGAAACATGGAGATTGAGGTTCTGCTGAGTGGTGAAAGTGATGCGAATAATGCTATTTTATCTATTCACCCTGGGGCTGGCGGAACAGAGAGCCAAGATTGGGCATCCATGCTTCTTAGAATGTACAAAAGATTTGCCGAGAGACGCGGATTTGGTGTTGAAGTGTTAGATTATCAATCGGGCGAAGAAGCAGGGATAAAAGATGTTTCTTTGCTCATTAAAGGTGAAAATGCATATGGATATTTAAAAGTCGAAAACGGCATCCACAGACTTGTGAGAATCTCTCCTTTTGATTCAAACGCAAAGCGACATACCTCTTTTAGCTCTGTCATGGTCTCTCCAGAGGTTGATGATGACATCAACATAGTTGTGGAAGACAAAGATATAAGAGTCGATACATATAGATCAAGCGGAGCCGGCGGGCAACATGTTAACAAAACAGAGTCTGCAATTAGAATCACTCACATCAAAACCAATGTAGTTGTTCAGTGTCAAAATGACAGAAGTCAACATAAAAACAGAGCAACCGCTATGAAGATGTTAAAATCTCGTCTGTACGAACTTGAACTTGAGACGCAAAAAGCAGAAAAAGATGGAGTTGCAAAGAGTGAGATAGGTTGGGGACATCAAATTCGCTCCTATGTTATGCAGCCATATCAGCAGATTAAAGATACTAGAAGCAATATGGCGTATTCAAATATCTCTGCTATTCTTGATGGTGATATTGACACCATGATAGAGGATGTACTTATCTCTCAAAACAAATCCCAACCTATCTCTTTATGACAGAAGCAATAGCAGCTTTGTGAAGAAAATATTTCTCTAGAATGAATTTACTTAAAGAATTTGCTTTGAATGACAAATGCTCTTATCTAAAAGATAAAGAGCAGACCACTCACTACAAAATAATTGACGGCTGTGATGCTATGCACT
>JAUSKV010000331.1 GCA_030646745.1 Sulfurimonas sp.
TATTGCCATCTACGAGATGCTGTATTCTAAGCCAAAGTTCCAATAAATCAAATGGTTTTTTAAGATAATCGGCACAACCCAGACTATAAGCTTTTTCAACACTTTTTATATCTGTATATGCCGTCATAAAAAGAGTAGGAATATCTTCATTCACTCGATGAATCCATTCAATCACTTCATATCCGCTGGCACCGGGCACTTCAATATCTAAGATAGCAATATCCGCTTTAATAGTACAGTTTTTCAGTAACTCCGCACCATCGGTATAAGCTTCAACAACTGCACCTCTTAGTTCAAAAAACTCTTTTATATTTCTATTAAGCAGATATTCATCTTCTAGAAGAATCACTTTCATGCCAAGACCTTGTTTGTAAATTTTGTGCATACGCTAAACACTTGCACTCTTACTAAAGTTAACAGTGTACTCATAGCAAACCCCGACATAACCTATTTTTTGCAATTATAGCGTAATTGTTATTGTTGTTTATAATGTTATAATATTCGCGAATTAAAGATGAGAGGTTTTTATGAAGGAGGATGTGAGGTATGACATTT
Organism: Sulfurimonas sp.; assembly: GCA_030646745.1. Lineage (GTDB taxonomy): Bacteria > Campylobacterota > Campylobacteria > Campylobacterales > Sulfurimonadaceae > Sulfurimonas. The sequence goes on from JAUSKV010000331.1 coordinate 556, forward strand.
CCAACTATTTGCATCAAATTATAAGTAATATTGGATTTATTGAAAATGAAAGTGTGGTTTCTCATTATGCCGATAAAATTAAAAAGAGTGCCTATCGTATTGATGCTCTGATGGTAGATAGTGTAGAAAAAAAGCCGGAACTCTATATTTCAAAGGGTGAACAATACACTCTTGATTTAAAAAAGATTAGTGATTTGGACGTTATGATTGTTGACGATTTAGATGACAATATTGAGATTATGGAAAATATTTTTAAAACATTCTCTTGTAATATTCGCTCTGCTCGAAGCGGTGAAGAGGCGATAAAATTGTTTCGCAATGGGTTTATAGCTGATGTTATATGCATGGATATAATAATGCCCAGAATGGATGGCTTTACAGCGACAAAAGAGCTTAAATCGATTGGTAGCAGTGCCTACTTTATAGCGGTGAGTGCCCTTAAAAACCAATCGCATGATGACATGTCACTTTTTGATGTTTGGATGCCGAAGCCCTTTATGCTAGAACATATTATTGGTGCTTTAGCCGGATACGAAACTACAAAAAATAAAACAGAGACAAAAGAAAATCACAAATTTAAACTAGATATTTCTGATGAGATAAAAAAAGAGATTCTTTACTTGGCTAAAGATGGTGCATATAGTGCATTAGAGAGATTAATAGGAGAACTTCCGGATTCAAAATCAAAAGCTTTTTTATACTCTGCACTTAAAAGAGTGGATTTTAATCTACTAATTAAAACTATAGAGAGCTCACTATGATTCTCAAAGAGAGCAGTATCTCCAAACTGTTGATTGTTGATGATAAAGCTGAAAATATAGTAATCCTTTTGCAGATGCTGGACTCTCTCAATATAGAATTTTTTGTAGCTTTAAATGGAAAGGACGCTCTAAAACATTCTATCTCGCACGATTTTGACCTTATTTTACTTGATGTCATTATGCCGGACATAGATGGCTATGATGTGTGCACAAAAATCAAAAACAATCCTCAAACCAAAGATGTACCGCTCATTTTTATTTCGTCTCTTAGCGGGGTTGAAGATAAGATAAAAGGCTTTTCCTGTGGCGTTGATGATTACATTACCAAGCCTTTTTTACAAGCGGAGTTGGTTGCTAGAGTGAAGCTGCACCTTCAGAAAAGCATGCTTATTAAGTCACTTAAACAGCTCTTAAGAAGGTCGTACCATGAGCTGTATAACCCTCTTGCCATAATTAATACATCGATAGAACTCCAAAACATAAAACATGGAAACAGCCGCTATGTAGATGCAATAACAGTTGCCTCAAAAACACTCCGGCTAGTATATGATGATTTGTACTATTCACTCTCTTCAAGGGAACAGCATGAAAAAATATTGTCGATTGACCTTGTTAAATTTTTGCAGGAGAGAATAAACTATTTTTATCATCTTACAAACAATAAAAATATTAGAATTGATTTTGAATATTTAACAAAGAGCAAAATACATATGCGAGAAGCAGATTTGCAACGCATAGTTGACAACACTCTCTCAAATGCTATTAAACATGCAAAAGAGGGAACGATTATTTATATAGAAGTAAAAAACAGTGATGAGAGCGTGCATTTTAAATGTCAAAATAGCGGCACTACAATAAACAATCCTCACATGATTTTTGAAAATGGGTACAGAGAAAATTTTGAGCAAATCGGCATGGGAATCGGGCTAGAGATTGTTGCATCTATATGCCACATTTACGAAATAAAAGCGGAAGTTACCTCTAAAGAAGGCATTACATCTTTTAAATATGTAATACCGAAAATATTGGCTTAGTTAGACTTCTTTCATCATTCATCCTTCAGTATGCCTCATCATTTTCAAAACGACGAAGAAATTTTCTTTATGAAAGAAGTCAATTCAAATAGAGCACGACCCACCCGTACTAATACTCATCACTAAAAGTCACTCTATTTAAATACATCGCCATACAAACTAAACTGCAAAACGTCGCTGCAAACAATACATCTAACATAATAAACTCTTTTTTGTTTTAAAAAATTATACAAAAGAAATATGGAACTTTTATGAATAAATATTAGATTTAAAAAGATGGCTATCTATTAACCTTGCCTCTTTTATTTTCTATTATTTTCCCTCTCCTCCAGCACAAACAATTTCAAAAATAGAGCCGCCATTTGTTGCTTTATATACTAAATCGCCGTTAAAACTTCTTTTCATAATATCCATACTCATGTAGAGACCGATTCCTGTACCCTTTCCCTGCTCTTTTGTCGTAAAATAGGGGTTAAATATCTTCTCCATCACGCTTTCATCTATTCCGCCTGCATTGTCTTCTATGGATATTACGGGAATTTTATTTCTCATAAATATAGTTATGTTTATGAATTTATCAGCTTTTTCTAAACCGTCAAAAGCATCTCTTGCGTTTGAGAGTATATTTATAATAACTTGTTCCAATAAATCTTCATACCCCACCAAAGAGATATTTTTATTTGTTATCTCTATATTGACCTCTATATTATGGTTACTAAGCTGAGTCCCCATAATCTGCACAATGGCGTCAACTGTGTGAGAAAGCCTGAATGGCTGAGACTCCTTAGCCGGTTTGACAAAATTCATAAAAGTATCAATAGTAGAGGACATCTTTTGACACTGCTTTTGAATAAATTCGCTGCTCTCTTGCACCTTTTCCGGCTCTAACTTTCCCATGCTCGAGAGTATTGACAAGCTTATACCCGTAGCACTTATTGCACTGAGCGGCTGTCTCCATTGATGGGCTATCATCCCTATCATCTCTCCCATTTGAGCCAGTTTGTTTTTTTGAAAATTCTGCTGCGCTTGGTCTTTGTTTTTTTGTATTTCCGTATCTATTCTCTCCTGCCACTCTTTTGCGATAACATTTGTCATATGCGTCAGCGCATGCATCATTTTATTTTCTGTAGTCTCATCCTCTCTGTTTTTATCTGCATTATTTTTCTTCGAACTGTTTAAAGAAGCCGATTCGCTGAGTGTTACAATTGTAATTGCCTCATTTAACAGGTGATTCTCTTGATTATTTGAATAAAATTCACCATACGCATAAAAACCGCTCACACTGCAATATTTGGTAAGTTTTCTCAACTCAAAAAAACTTTCATCACCCAATAGGTGGCGTCTAGCCATACATGAATAGACAAAAATGGATTCAGGCGTAGATGAATTTCTAAATTTTTTGTCTATGGATATGCTGTCTCTCAATATTAGTTCAATACTTCCCACCCCAAAACGTACTAGCTCATTCTCTTTTATATCCCCCGTAAAAAGCAGTGAGCCGTCCTCATATTTATGAATACATGCACGGGCTATACTCATGCCGTCTTTCTCAATAATAAGTGGGATTTCTATGCCTATTTTTGGTAAAAGTTCTGATATATCGTCACCAAAGTATTTTTTATAGACCTCTATAATAGGCATACCATTTAACTTATACACCCTGTTTTCATAACTTCTTGTTATTTTCATGGGTAAGCCGACGGCGGTGCAGCCAAGCTGATACTGATTTTGCACATGCAGCTCTTTGCCTTTTAACACAACTCCAACTGCACCTTTAGAAATCACCTTGGATTGATGGCTAATGTATGTTCGTTCAAAATTAGTATTATCGCCCGCCATGCCGCCTGAAACAATATACTTTCCTTTGACGATGCTTGTAACGCCATTAAGAAATTGCTCACCATTTATATCTAACCCTGAAGTAAAAAGAATCATTACTTTAACATCATCGCTATCAAGCAAAGAGGCTATCTCTCTCACCATTTTAAATGAACTGCTCTCATATTCAACCTCAGCAGAGTGTATAGCAGTTTTTT
>JAUSKV010000338.1 GCA_030646745.1 Sulfurimonas sp.
TATTGCATCTCATTTTTTACGCTCCTATTTGTTTTAGTGTTGGCTGTGTAACTGCTGGAGTTCCAGCGGGTGCGAATAGTTCATCTTCGCCTTTTATCTCTTTGTAGTTCAATCTTACTCTTGCCTCGTTTGGTGTCAATATTCCACCCGCAACCGCTGATGTCAAAGTATTAATCTTTTGTTCAAAACTTCCCTCTATAAACGAGCTTGTATCAAAACTCATATTAGCTGTTAATTTAAGATTGATTTCTTCTTTAATGCTGTTTAAAAGTGGGTTAATTGTCATCTTTAAAAATTGAAGATTTGCTTCTACTGCGTTGGAGTATGTCGCTAAACTATTGTCAAGCATTGAAACGGGCAAATTGAATATCTGTGCGATTTCTTTAAGTGAGGCTTGTTTGAGTGCCACTAAATCACTATCTACTAAACTATTAACTGCTTTGAGTTCGTGCAATTCCATACCGTCTGCAAGTACCGGCACCGCTCCGCTGTTCTTAGTTCCTTGATATGCTGTTTTAAATGCAGTTTTTAATTCATTGATTGCTTCTTGTTTCAAGTTTTTAAGCGTACTAATCCATAAACTAGGTCTTGAAGCATTAACAAGATAATTCCCCTCATATTCACTCATCGCCTTAACACGACTAAAGCTATTTGTGAAATTACTTAGTGAGCTGTAACCGATTTGTCCTAAATTGTCTTTAGATATGTTTTTGAAGTGAAGCATATTTTCGGGATAGATTTTTTCTGATAAATGCTGATAATATGAAATATGATAATAATCTTTGTCATACATCATCGTTACATTTTTCGGGTCAAGTAGTTTATAAATACCTTTGCCGTCAATTCTTGCAAAAGCGTTTCCATGTAGCAGAATGTTTTTAGTGATTGTATTCGTCCATGTAAATAAACTCATATTGCTTTGAGGCTCACGACCTAAAGGGCTATTTTCTTGCGTTGCACTTGCTACTGCATTGCTAATCATTGAAACGGCACTAAATACCGCTGGTATGTTCATAGCATCGCCATTTGTCAAGTCATCAAAATAACTGCCTACTGTTGTAGCTGAGTAGCTTCGTACCTCTTCTTTTTTCTTAAACATTTTAAACATAATAATCCTTTTTATATAATTGCAAAACTTACGAGGTCATCGTCATAAGCCGCTAAATCTTTTTCAGCTAAATAAGCCGCCATTGCAAGTGCCACCGCTGGGTCAATTTTTGAGTTCTCACTTCTTTTCATAAGCTTTTTATTATTTGCTGGGTCGGTTACTACTATGCAGTTTGAGAGTCCATAACCTAATAAGAAGTTTCCATTGTGTGCGATTTTCTTCTCATAAATCATATTCTCTAAAGCTGATACATAACTCGTAAACGATATAAATCCTTGTCGTAATTTTTCAACGGGTGCGCTGTAACCTTGCTTGTCAAATTCTCTTTGTATCTCATTCCATTTGTAGGTATCTACTCCGATATTAACTACATCAAAGTTTGTTAATATGTCTATGAATTGAGCCGCCATAAATTCCCAATCAAAAGTAATGCCAGGACTAAGAAGCAAGTGCTCTTTTTTATCCATGCTTAATGCTTGTAATGGTACTTTTAAGCGTGTTGCATTTTCTTCCAAACTATCTTTTGCGCTGAATGTGTACGGTAAAGCTTTGTAATCATCTGCGCCAACTCTCACAACTACTACTAAACTTGTAAGGTCATATCTGCCTAAAGATAAATCTATTCCTACTACTGCTGGAAGTCCGTAATAGTCTGAGTATTCAAAGTCTTGTTTTATGGCTCTCCAATCACTCGCTTGAATGAAGCTTTTATCTGCTGAAATTTTTTGATTCATCATAAAGTTGAGAAAATGCGCTTTTTTGCTTGGTATGTTCTTCGCTTGTTCTGCATAAGCTCTCATGCTGTCCTCTGATAAAAAGAAGTTTAAAGCTGGGTTAGCTAATGCCCAAACTTTAGGATTTGTCATAATCCCTTTCGTTCCCTCTGGTACTGTATAGAAGATACAATGTACTGATTCATCAAGATTATCTTTGTACTGTTCTATCATTTGATTAAAATAATAAGTATCTGATGCGCCAATAGTTGAGATATGAATACATAAAGAGTCATCATAAGCACCTTGAGAGGACATCAAAGCTTCTGGGAATGTACTATCTTCTTTAAGGTTTGCCGTTTCATCGTGTACATAAAAATATAAACTTCTACCTAAAGCATTTGAGGCATCGGCACTTAAAGCGGTAAACTCACAACCGTTTGACATATTGATAATTAATTTTTTAGAGTCAATTATCTTTAATCTTGTTTGCAGTTCTGGGCTGAACATGATAAATTTTTTCATCAAGTTGTATATGAGTGCCGCTTGGTCACGACTTCTTGCACCTGATGCGATTTGTGCGTTCGGTTTTGCTAAACCTTTTACTGCCATTAATGCAAGTAAAATTATCGCAATAGTTGTACTTTTAGCGTTTTTTCTGCCTAAACTCATCAAAGCTAACTTAACTACTCTTTTGCCGTTTCGTGTCTTAAATACCTCTCTAATGAAGTCTATTTGATACGGTATAAGCTTTATTTTTTCGCCAACTTTTGCACCCTCTGGCACTTTCAAGCTTTCGGCAAATTTGATAATCTTATCGGCTGTTGAGTAATCGTACATATTAATCTAATAAGCCGTCAAGTTCTGATTTTTCTTCATCGAGTGGATTTGTTTTTGCTTCGTGTCGCACTCTGCTACTCGGTGCAATACCTAACTTTTGAGAGGTTGTGCTTAATGCTCCCGTAGTTTTTGAGATAATACCTACTAATCTGTTACCCTCTACTGTTTCAAGTCCGTAATCTGGTAATAGTAAATAAGCTGCATCACTAATCATTTTTAGTTTGATATACTCCATAATAAGAGTTCTATCACTCTCTATAAAATAACTAGGCTTCATGCTCTTAACAACTTCATTCCATATTTGAAGCTCTCTAGGTCTTAATCCTTTTGATGGTTTTAAATATTCTTTTTGAAATACATTTTCATCGAGTTTGTCTGTCGTTACTTCTTTTTTTCGTGCCATGTCGTTTTTCTCCTTTTACATTTTATAAATTTGTTGTGCATAGGGTCGGTGTAGCGTAGCATCTGATATTATTCAAAACGACGGGGGGTGTTCTTGTTCCCCACGACTTCCATACCTAACAATAAACTGTCTAAATCCTCATCTAATATAAATCCATCTATGTTACGACTAAACTCTCTGTGTGAGTACTTAATCGAGGCATAATCATTCTTAAATGCTTCGTGTGCGTTTCTATTGTCAAAGTGTTTCGTGATGTCTGAATGGCATTGAGTACAAACGGAAAAAAGATTGTTTGTATCAAAAAAATCATCGTATGCTTTTGCTGGGATACAATGGTCGATAGTAGTAGCGACCTTGACAACTCCTACATTCTGGCATCTAATACATAGAGGGTGTTGTCTTAACACTTCTAAGCGTATTGTCTTCCATCTGTGAGTGTCATAAGGTCGCATCTGGTTACGCCATTAAGAGGTGTTTAACTGCTGCTACATCAAGCAATGTGCCGTCTGCTCTGAGTGAAGCTTTGTAGCCGATTTCGTTTGTTTCTTGATACAGTTCGTTAAACTTGAAGATACTTAATCCTGATACATTTCTTACCATGTATTTAGATAAATCCCCGAATACAATCGGCTTAGTACCCGTTGCCATATCTGGCATATTTGGATTAACTACAATCGGCTTACCGAATAGTGTTCTGCCGATTCCATTTGTTGCAGTAGATACAAGATAGTTACCTTGTCCGTCTTTTAACTTAGCGATTGCAAGTAAAGTATTAGAGTTCATCATATACTTACCTTTTGAGCCATAAGCATCATCAACACTAAATTGTAGGTTAAGAAGTTCGTCGCCTGTTACTGCATTAACTGCCGCCGCTGTTTCGCCTAAAGTTGTTTGTGTAAGTATTCCGCTCGGTGCTGTTGTTCCTGCTCCGATTGTCATATCTTTTTGAAGCTTACGGCTGATACGCTCTGCAAGTGCATTGATAACTATTGATTCAATATTAACCGCTGAGTCTTGTACCAACTCATTAGATATTTTAATAATCCCTGAGTCATAAACAAAAGCACCTAAATTGATTGAGCCGAATACTACATCGCTACCATTACGACGGGCATCTGTTTCCGCTGTGATAACTGCTTCGTTTGTCGTGTCGTCTAAAGTAGGATAAAGTAAATCGCCACCGTTTGAAGTGTTAATAGCTGATGCGCTTTCAATCATTCCCGAATAAGCTTTCATTGATACGATAACTTGATTTGCTACTGATGCGCCAACTGTGAAGCCACCAGCTGCATTTGTAAGTGTTGATTGACTTCTAACCTCACGACCTTGTAAGAAGTTTCTAAACTCTGAGTTATCGTCATCGCTTTTGATTGATACTGCCGTTTCAACTGATAAAGCTCTTGCCTCTTCGATACGATTAATCTCGCCGTCAATTTCTTTCACTCTTACTGATGCTGAGTCAAAGTTTCTTTTTTCTTCGTCTGTCATACCTTTGCCCGCTGCTCTTTCAGTTCCAGCGATTGCGCTCATAGTTGAAGTTAATTTCTCACGCTCTGCTCTAAGTTTTTTTAACATTGTTTTTCCTTTTGTTCGTTAGAACTGTTCTTTGCATAGTAATTCAAAAGATACATTTTTCTCATCTTTATTTATTACTGCTGTTATGTTGAATATGCGCCCATCGAATAAAACCCTATCATTTGGCTTTATATCTGTGACATATCGCATAAAAACTTTGTGTGTAGTTTCATTCACTAAAACCGCACCACTTACAATATCTTTACCGCTTATCGGATTTACAGAAGCTCTCTGAGTAGTTAATGTCGCCCACTCCTGAATCATCCCACCAAAGTCATCCGTAGTTTCTGTATATCTCTGAATAACTATTTGATGTCGTAAATCTCCCGCTCTCATATAACTACACTCATTTCCATATCAAGTAAAAATTTAATCCCCGTCGGTAACTCTGTAATATTCAAAGTGATTTCATTTTCTCTGAATGAGTACCATGTACCAATAAGAAGTAATTTTGCTTGTTCGTGTGATTTATTGAGGCTGTCATAAGTTGAGTGGGTATAAGAAGCGATTGCGTGTTCTGCTGCATCTGAGTAGTGAGTAATTAGCGTATCATCTAAGCTATGCTCTACATATAAATGCTTTTTTACTGTTGCTAAATCCATACAACCCCTTTAAATAATTGCAATATGTCATATTATATCTTAATAATGTTACAAATTGCAATCATATCATAGTAAACAATTGATAAAGTATTGCAAATTGTCATAATATTCGATATAATCATTAAATGTTTAGGGTTTTGTCCCCCTAAACATAACTCCTATTTTTAGTGAGCTATTTGTTTACACCTCTCTTAATTGAGAGGTACAATTAAAAAGTAGTCACTCTCACTTTAGTTTTAAATCTGATACCTTAAAAGCAAGTTTCTCTTTTTCTTTGAGAATGTATTTATAAAGTTCTTTTTTACTTCCTACAAATTCAAAATTTAACTCGCTAGTACCGTACTCTTTATTATGAATAAAAACTTTTCCCGTTTGTTTGCATTGCAGAATAAAGTGAACTTTTATAGCTTCGTAATCTTCTGCCGCATCTGATACATAAAGCCCTTTCGGTTCTGCCAAAGTTATAAAAGTAGATTCGCTCTCATTCTTAACCTTGCTATCTTTAAAATCAAGAGTTACACCTAAATGATTTTCATGCAAGTCTAAAGCAACAAGTTCAAAAGCATCTCGTACCATTTTATTAAACTTTTTTTCAAATATTTCTCGTGTTATCGGTGCTTCGATATCTTGAAAAAACACACATGTGTCTAGTAGGTCACTTAACTTGTTTTGGTATCCGATTATCTCTGTATTTTTCATCTTTTTTTGTCCTTTTTTTTGTTCATTTTTTCAAGTCCTCTAAAGCCCTATTTCTTGGGATAAAGTGAGGGTTTGTGTAGAAAAACATAGCTATTAACTTAAAGGGATAGAATTTTTACTTCTATGCCACTAAATCGCTTGATTGTTTTCTCCATTTTTTGAAATAATTTATCTAAGTTTTTAACAGTAGTATTTTGTAAATACTGACTCGTAAAACTAAACTCTATGCGTTCCATATCATCACTAAGATTTTCTTTTTTAGACTTGCTATAAGTTTTTATATTCAAACGAGTATTTGATTTTTTCTCTTTAGCTGTCTTGTAATAAGTTGTATTCCAATATCTGAAAGGCTCTCTATCTTCACAAAGTTTTTTTATAACTTTCTTTGGTACTTTGCCTTTGTAGTCAATCGCAATATCTAATCTCGCAACAGTTTCGTTTTGTATATGCTCTAACAATCCATTCAGTAGCTCACTAAGAAGCTTTGATTTATCATTGTAACCTTGAAGCCCTGCAAACTCTAAAGTCTGTTTATGAGGGCTTATGGCATATCTTTTTATAGGTAGCATCAAGCCCGTTGAAGTATGTAAAATTTTAGCTTCTACAATATTTCTAGTTAATGACTTTTTAAAAGTTTGTAACCATATTTTAGGCTCAAAAATACTATGATTTTTGATTATTTGAATGACATAATCATCACTGAAAAAATAATCTTCTAAGTGTGGGCTACTGATGTTCATAGAGTCAATGACTCCCCGCTGCATCTAAAGTACCTGAGAGTTTTTTGAGATGATTTTTAGCTCTCTCAATATTCTCTTCTGTCATATTGAGCTTTCTTTTTAAGTGTCTGCCCTCTGTCGGGTCATTCCACTCAATAAGCTCAATTCCTTGATTTTTGATGTGGTTAAAATACTGATTAGTGTTTGATGCAAATACATCTGAACTAATAAGAGTTTCGCCTTGCAATAGCTTCTGTAAAATTCTAGCTGTATGAGATAGTTTTTTCTTTGCCATACTAAACCGCCTCTACAACATCAAAGAGCTTATTAACTTCTTGAATATCAAAAACTGTTGCGTGTTCTGATAACTTTTTTGCTGTTAATTTTCCCTCTTTTGCATAGTTCCATATTGTCGTAATTGATACACCTAAATACACCGCCAATTCTTTAGCTCTGTAGTATCTTTTTTCCATCGTAAATGCCTTAAATACTCTTTCAAGTATTCGCCCTCAGCTAAAGGGTAGCTATACAGTAATTGATTAAATTTTACTGTATTTGTCTGACGGGCTAATGATATAAAAAAGAGGGATTTGAGTCATTCACTAAAAAGACAAAAAAAGTTTTTTGCTTATTTAGGATAATGTAAGAGGATAAATTTAGGAGTTTTTTAGTTTTTTAGTTTTTACAAATTTGCTTAACTTATAGCCTTTGTATTCTATTATTTCAATATTTTGATAATATCTATAATCTGTTACTGTTTCAGAAAAAATAAGATTTACAATTGATTGTGTTTTGTCTTGAATTGTATTCTTACTTAAAGTTGGTAGCATTTTTGCTAATATTGTATATAAGTCATAAAATATACAACTTAAAACCGTACTTCTTGTAATATCTCTTGTTTGTGGTTTGATTGTTTTTAAATAATATTCTACTTGCTTATCGTTTGTGTAGTCAAGTAATGTACTAATAGCATTTTTTATTCTTTTTGCATCTCTTTTTCTTGCTACATTCAAGCGTTCATCTTGTTTCACTAAATTTAAAATATGTAGTTTTTCTACTATTCTGCAAATGAATGAATTAGTACCAAATATAAAATCAGCATTATCTCCCCAAATACCAAATGTTCTATCATATTTGTTAAGTATTGCTTCTTGCAAGTATTCTTTAAAAGGAAAATCATTACTTTTTAGATATTCTATCAAGCTACTTAAATCTATTTGATTTATATCAAAATTAGTTTTTTCAATATTCAACAAGTGCCTATCCATATCGCTTATGATTTTTTTAGCAATATAATCAGCTTCATTTTCATTTCTACCATCTAATATTTTACTTTTATAGTCATTCATTAAATGCTTATCTACAAAATATTCACGTTCATACTTTACTACATTTATAATATGCTGTTTTATCTGTTCATCTGTTATATTTCTCATTTTTGCACCTCGTTTAAGTAATTGCTCCACCAATGCATAAGCTCCACCCGTTCATCAAGATACTTGGCTCT
>JAUSKV010000341.1 GCA_030646745.1 Sulfurimonas sp.
AACCATATTTGAGGCGTTAGCGATGGCGTTTAACGCATCCATTTCGGCTTTAAAACCTATCGTTGTGATGCCCTCTTTTTCTATTGAACCTAAAATATCGACATTTTTTTTCATTTTAAGTTCCCATGTTTCGCCCAAAACATCTTTTTTTAGTTTTCCGCTTTGAACAAATTCAGGAACAAAGTCACTCACCGCTGCGGCCATAAAGAGGTAAGGTTTTTTTTGTATGAGGTGGATATGCTCATCTCGCATAAGCGTTGCTTTGGAGAGTTTTCCTTTTTTGGCGATGCGGATAGAATCCACTAAATACTCTTGCATCTCCTCTGAGCTTTCAACCGCTATTTTGTGCATCTCTTTTGGCAGATTCTCTTCAAATTTTGTGGCAATCAGATTTACATCCGCACCTTTGCAGTAGAGTGCGGTTGCCAGACTTGAAGCCATTTTGCCGCTTGAAAAATTAGAGATATAACGCACTTCGTCAATCTTCTCAACTGTTCCTCCTCCTGTAACGATAACCATTCTGTCTTCCCAAAACTCCTCTTTTAAAAGCACTTTTGCACACTTGAAAAATATGTCAATCGGTTCAGCCATTGCCCCATTACCCGTAGATTTACATGCCAACTCTTTTGTTTGTGTATCTACAATCGTGTAGTTTGCAATTGCCAACATTTTCAGATTCGCTTGTGTTATTGGGTTGTGAATCATGTTTGTATTTGCTGAGGGAGCGATGATTTTTGTTTTAGCAAATGCCAATGCACATTGAAGCAGCATGTTGTCGGCGATTGCATTTGCAAGTTTCGCGATGGTGTTTGCAGTTGCAGGAGCTATGACAAACAGATCCGCCCACTGCGTCGTTTTGATGTGGTTGTGGTCGCTCACCCATGATTCGTTAGTGTCATCAAGGATTTGGTTTCCCGTGAGAACTTCAAAACTCAGAGGCGTGACAAATTTTTTGGAGGGTTCGCTCATAACCACCTTAACTTCTGCACCCGCTTTTGTGAGGAGGCGAACTAGCTCAAGTGACTTATAAACGGCAATAGAACCCGTCACTCCAAGAAGTATTTTTTTACTTTTTAATAAATCGGATGGAATGAGCATAGTTTACCTCAGTGTTGAATTGGCGCGTATTTTAGCACTAAAAATCTTAAGGGGGCGTTCTATGTATTTATGTTTTCGTTCTCTTCCTCTCTCGTTTTTTCACTATTATCTTGGTAAAAATTTCTTGTAATTTGTGAGAGCTCTTTGAGACGGGTAACAACCTTTTCGTTCACAATGGCAGCTTCCATACCCGTTAAAATGGATATTCCCTCATCAACTGTTTTAACGCTGTAGATAGTGAAATTGCCGCCCTTTACCGCTTCTATAATCTCGGGTTTGAGCATAAGATGTTTTATGTTGGCATGTGGAATGATAACGCCATAGGACTCTTTTGGATTTTGACGCATGCAGATATCAAAAAAACCCTCAATTTTCTCATTGACTCCGCCGATAGCTTGAATTTCGCCAAACTGATTGACTGAACCTGTTACCGCTAGATTCTGTTTTATAGGTAAATTGCTCAGCGAAGAGATGATGGCATAAAGCTCCGTGGATGAGGCACTGTCTCCCTCAACCATCCCGTAAGACTGCTCAAAAACAAGCGATGCAGAAAGGCTCAGCGGCATATTTTGGGCATAAGTTGAGCCGATGTATGCGCTTAAAATCATAACCCCTTTAGAGTGAATCGGTCCGCTCAGCTCGACTTTTCTCTCTATGTTTATGATTTCGCCTTTGCCTATTCTTGTTCTGGCGGTGATGCGCGAAGCTATGCCGAAACTATATCCATCCAAAGAGATGTAACTCAGCGCATTGATTTGACCGACATGTGCACCGCTCACATTTATCATAATCGTTCCCTCATCAATCTGCTCATAGAGCTTTCTTTGAATCCGGTCTAGCCGCTCTTTTTTTGTCTGGAGTGCCTTGTTTACATCCTCTTTGTCTATAGTGTTCTTACTCTCTTTTTTAGACCAATAATCTGCCTCTTTAAGGAGGTCTGAGAGTGTTCTTAGATGTGTTGAAAACTTTGAGGCATGCGAGACTTCCCTTGAACTGTGCTCAATAACCCTTGCAACGGCATCCGGAGTAAGAGGAAGAAGGTTGTGTTGTGAAGCAACAGTTCCAATCATCTGCGCATAGAGAATGATGTTCTCCTCCGAGGAGGGTATATCATCTTCAAAATCTGCATTTACCTTAAAAAGCTCCCCAAAATCGGAGTCGTAGTGGTGCAGAAGGTAGTAGAGAATCCTCTCGCCTATGAGTATAACTTTAACATGTACCGGAATCGGTTCGGGTTCAAGAGAGGTTGTAGTTAAAAAAGAGTATTGCTGAGCGAGCGACTCTATTCGTATCTCTTTAGAGCGTAAAATCCTCTTAAGCTCCTCGTACGCGAAGGGCTGCATAAGAAGTTTTCTGGCATTAAGCACAAGATAGCCGCCGTTTGCTCTGTGAAGTGCACCCGGTTTTATCATGGTAAAGTCGGTAATAAGCGTACCCACCTGAGAAATGTGCTCTATCTTTCCTACAATATTTTGATGAATAGGATTGTCCTCAAAAATAACAGGTGCGGTAGAATCCCTCTCATGAGAGATAAAAAGATTGACCTCATAGCGTGTAAAAGAGGGTGTGTAATACTCCTGCATAAAAGGCGCTATATTCATCTCATCTGTTTTTATCAAAAAATCCCTTACATTTTTGATGACATCCTGTTTGAGGGCATCAAGGTAATCCATGATTTTTTTGGATGCTTTATATTTTATAGAAACATCATTTATAAGAGATTCTACGGAGTTTTCACTCATTTTGCTGCTCAGCTCTTTGAACTCTTTTTTTTCGGCTTTTGTGAGTTCACTCACTCTTCTTAAAGCATCTTTTACAATTGCTTCAAAGGCATCCACTTTACGCGTAATTTCCTCTTTTTGCTCACCTGTTATAGCGCTATACTCCTCAGCTGAGAGTCTTTTGCCGTCGATAATAGGTACAAAAGTCACTCTGCTCGGAGAGGATACGCTCATAGAAACATCATATTTCTTAGCCTCCTCCTGCAGGTAATTGAAAATTTCGGTCTGTTGTTTGATATATTTTTGTGTAATTGCTTCTCTCTCATTATAAAAAGAGTTGCTCTCAAAAACTGTTGGAAGTATATCTTTTAGAAGTTCTATAAGTTCATGTATATTCTCTTTAAACTGCTCCGCATTCCCCGATTGAAACACTATGGCGAGGGGTTTGCTTGGGAATTTAAAGTTGTTGACATAGCACCAATCGCTTGCTGCACATTCCAGCTTCGCTTTTTTTTCTAAAAAGTTCATAATGGTGGAGTGTTTTCCGGTTCCCGAAGCTCCCATGGCAAATAGGTTGTATCCGTCTTGAGCTATATTTGTAGCAAAATCAACAGCGTCCAAAGCGTTTTTTTGCCCTAAGGGCTGTTCAAGAGATTTTAGCTCTTCAGTTGTCTTAAATGAAAAAAGTGAACTGTTACACGAATGATAAAGTTGTGAGAAGTTGAGAGCATAATCCATAACATTCCTTTAGTATTAGTGGTGCATTGTAACAAATAATATTTTGGTTTGTGGTTAATTGATGAAGAAAAAAAGTGGCTGATAAATTAAAAAAATGCTATTCAATTGCTACGCAATATTTGTACAATTGCGCCATTAAAATTGAGGGGTCAGTCTTGAGCAAGAGTGTAGTAATCATTGGTGGCGGATATGGCGGACTTAGAGCAGTTGAGTTTCTGGCTAAACATCATGATATAAATGTAACTCTCATCGATAAAAATCCGTACCACTATCTTCAGACAGAGGCGTATGGCTATATTGCCGGCAGATTTGATATTCATGATATTGCGATAGATCTGCAAAAGTGGTGTTTGGGATTTAAGCGAAAAGTTCTTTTTGTGAATGAGATAGCAGCCTCCATAGACTTTGGTAAACAAGAGGTAATTACAGAAACAAAGTCGCTACATTATGATTATTTGGTCATTGCCTCAGGCGCGCAAACAAACTTTTTTTCATTTATAGAAGGGCTTAAAGAGCATAGCCATGGAGTAAAAAACCTTCAAAGAGCGCATGACTTCAGACAGGAGTTTGAAGACATTATCTATAAACAGCTCCAGAGTGAAGAGCATGCAGATAAAAACGAGATAAATTTAGCCATCGGCGGAGCAGGGCTTAGTGGGGTTGAAGTGGCAGCAGAGATGGCAAATGTTATCCAAGCCTACAGTAAAACCATCGGTGACAGAGCCAGAGCTATAAAAATATATTTGATTGATGCAAGTGAAACCATTTTACCGGGAATGAGTTCCTATATAGTGAAAAATACTCAAAAAAGATTGGAAAAATTGGGCGTCAAAATTTTAACAGGTGCATTTATCAGCAATGTGGACAGCTTGTATATCTATTTTAAAGATGGCAAAAAATTGCATTATCATTTTATGATTTTCACTGGCGGTATAAAAGCCGGCAATCTCAATAGTGCAGTTGAGAGTGACAAAAATAGAATCGGTCAATTTATCGCTAATCAAGAGTTAAATATCAATGGCACAAAAAATGTGTTTGCCATAGGCGACTGTGTCGAAATACGAGATGGCGAGGGTAACATGCTCCCTCCAACAGCCCAAATCGCAGAAAAAAGTGCCGAGTATGTTGCTGAGTGCATTCGAAAAAGAATAGACTCAAAACAAATCGAACCTTTTGATGCGAGCGTGAGCGGTATGTTTATAGCACTTGGCGGAAAATACGCCGTTGGAGAGATGTTTAAATTCATTAAAGTCAAAGGATACACGGCATATCTTCTCAAAAAAGCTATTACACATGCCTACTATTTAGGGCTTCATCTGAGAATTAATGCGGGGTATAAAAATAGGAATATTCCTCGCTGATGTGATTAAAACCCTCTGCCTTCTTCTGTAATTTGATTACTCAGATTGGTTATATGGCCATGGTCATCATGGTGCACGGTAACAAATTGGCTATTTGCACACTCTTTCAATTCTTTATCGTTTACGTGAAAATAATTTGCATAATCACTAGACTTATAGATTAAATGCTCACTCTGAGATTTGTGTCTGTTTAGCCGTGACAATAAAAACAGTACAATGGGTGTTGCAGTTAACATAAAGATAGCATGCGCAAATGTTACACTATGAATATTGTCATAAATCCAATCGGATATTTCATCAGCCGGCGCTGTTGAAGTAAGTATTCTATAAAATACATGCAGTAAAGGCTTCCATAAATATATAAAACCTATCCAAAGTAAAATGGTTACTATATCCCAAACCAATCGTTTAGATAAAGGCAACTCATGGCGTTTGTTAATAATTAGATTTTTCATATCCATCTACCTTTTTTGATTCAACTCTTGATGCACACCTCGGTCTGGACTAACCCATCTAGCCCGAGTTTTTTTACTAAATAGAACCTTTGGAACAGCTGTAACAGCTGTAAGCAAATTAATCAACCAATATGCAAATGGATACCAAATCATCCAAAAATAGTTTTTCCCCAACCCTTCATCATAATGACCATCTAACCATTTACTTACCGCGAACTGTATCAAACATGCCCCAATTAAAATAACGCTGCTTTGATCTGGCAAAATAGGTGAATCAGTGGGCATTAAATATAAAATTGGCATAAACAAACTAATTAACCAGACTAAAATTACCAACACCATACTATATGCCCAAAGCATACTTAACATTTGCTCAACAATGAGTCCCCAAAGATGTGTCTGTTTGTGCATAAATAAAACCTTAAAGTTTTTAAGCAAGACTTGAACACCACCCATAGCCCAACGTAAGCGTTGTTTCCATAGTCCACCCAAGGTCTCAGGCATTAAAATCCATACCAAAGATCGAGGTTCAAAGCGTACATCCCAACCGTTGCGTTGTAGTTTCCATGTAATATCAATATCTTCAGTCAGCATATCCGGGCTCCAATAGCCTACATCATGGACGGCAGCCTTTCTAAAACCCGTAATAACGCCAGATACTGTAAATATTCGTCCAAAACTACGCTGGGCACGCTTAATCATCCCTACGATTGAAGAAAACTCGCCAACCTGAATTTTACCAAGTAAACTCGTGCGATTGCGTATTCTTGGATTGCCCGTAACTGCGGCAACTTCGGGATAACGAATAAAATGCTTAACCATCCAATGAACACAATATTCATCAATTAAGGCATCTCCGTCTATACACACTAAGTACTCATATTTTGCCAATAGTGCACC
>JAUSKV010000343.1 GCA_030646745.1 Sulfurimonas sp.
TTCTGTGTTTTGTTCAATAACCGAGGATAGTCTGCTTAATGATCTTGAAATAGCATAGCTTTCATGATAAATTGAAGAATTTCTGCCAATTCCGTTGAGATAATAGGCAATTTCTTCAACTTCATTTAGTGTGATATCTCCTCCTCCAACAATTAAAAAAAGTGAATTTAGCTTTGATAGATACTCTTCTATATTTTCTAAATTTTCTTCGTCCATGTAACAAAACACACTATTGTTGAGCGAAGTGTCTTCTGTTTGTTGTTTCTGCAGAATCATAGGCGTTATATTCGCTATATTTTTTGATGTGCTATGTTCTTTGTTCTTGGGGTACAAAATTGAAATAGTGTCTTTTATATAGGCATAGTCTTTTATTTGACCGTTTCTAAATATGGTTGCTAGAATTAAATCCGGATTTATTTTAAACAGACCATCTATTGTGAAGTATATATTTTCATCAGATTCTTCTATATAGATATAGATGTGAGACTGTGAGTTAAGTTCAAGTGACAATGCTCCGATATCATAAACCATTCTGATAACATTTGATAATGATAGACACTCTTTTTGGGCATTTGAAAAATAATACTCCCAGAATTCAGCCAACACATCAGAATCTTTAACAAAAAAAGAGACAGTTTTTGCGTAAACATTATGGGTAAAAAGATTATGCCCTTTTCGGATAGATAAACTGTGTTTACGTGAATTAATAAGTGAGAAATAAGTATTTAATCGTATGGTTAAGGTCTCTGCACTAATTGATTTTGTGATATAGTCTTCTGCACCGCTATGTAAAATTTCTTTATTATCAAGAGTGTTGAATTCTGAAACAGCGATAATCATAACTTTAGAATCATTTTCGCGTATTAGCTTCGCCGCCTCAATACCGTTTATTATAGGTATCTTGACATTTATAAAAATTAAATCATAATGCTCAAGGGAAGCGAGCATTATTGCTTCCGCTCCATTAGCCGCCTCGCGGATGGAAAACTTTTTATACTCATTATGAGCATAACTTTCCAATACAGTTCTAAGGAATAAACGATAAGCCTCTTGTTCAGCTGCTATTAGTATTTCATACATTAAAAACTCTTTTCATCAAAAAAATTCAATTTCATCTTTGCGATCCTCGGCTCTTGTATTTGAATGACCACTAAAAGATGCTTGTTTGCTTTTTGCCGCTTTGAGTGAATTTATCATTTTTGCATACAGTTTTTGTATGCTGGCATGTAAAATAGAGTTATCTGTTCGTAAAGTGTGTGTATGCATTGCAAGATGTCTCTCCATAGAATCAATTGCTTCTGCTATGGCACTAAATTGTTGTAAAATAATGTCTTGAAGCTGTATAGCTTCAAGTACTTCAGGTGTAATACTTTCTGATTTGCTTTTTATCTCTTTTACAAAAACTTCCGATGATCTTTGTGACAAGGTTATGATTTCACTTTCCACCTGTTTTATATGTACTAAAGTAGCCAATATAGATGTTAAAACATCTTCTAGTCCAATATATCTATCCATTGAAAAACCCCTAATATTTTTTATTTTTAAAATAATTTTTTTATAACTTCAATAATTTGCGTAAGAGAAAGCGATTTGTCAACGCCTCCGAGTGCAACGGCTTCTTTTGGCATACCGTAAATAATGCAGCTTCTTTCATCTTGTGCATAAGTAACTCCACCTTTGTCATGCAGTTCTTTCATACCTTTTGCCCCATCGTCACCCATGCCAGTCAGTATGAAAGCTATACAGTTTTTAGCACCTTCATTTGAACATGAACGAAATAGCACATCTACACTTGGTTTATGTCTGCTTACTCTAGGACCGTCCTTCACTTCTAACAAATAGTAATTACCTATGCGTTTCACCATTGTATGAAGTTCTCCCGGAGCAATATATACATGTCCTCTTTGGAGTATGTCTCCATTGGCAGCTTCTTTAACCGTGACCTGAGAGATGCGATCAAGGCGTTCGGCAAATGAAGCAGTAAAACCTGCCGGCATGTGTTGAGCAATAACGATTGGTGGGGTATTCACGGATAATTTTGTTATTATAACTTCTAGCGTTTGGACACCTCCCGTGCTGCTGCCTATGGCAATATATCGCTCTTTTATATTTGCGATTGAGGTTCTGTTTATGCTTGGTAAAACACTGTCGGCATTAAGTTTAACCTCTATTTTTGAGTTAAACGCGGATGATATATTTTTAAGTTTACTTCTTGCTGCTGCACGAATCGCATGCGTAAAAGCATTATGCACCTCTTCAAAAAAACTTTTAACTTGAAATTCAGGTTTTCCTAAAACTTCAACAGCGCCTAGACTCATAGCTTCAATTGCTTTTTGACTTCCTTTATGTGCAACGGAACTGCAGATTATTACCGGAGTAGGGTGGGTTGACATTATTTTTTTTAAAAAAGTAAGCCCATCCATTCTAGGCATCTCTATGTCAAGAATAATTACATCCGGCCACCCTAATTTTTGGAATTTTTCCATAGCAAAGATAGGATCTTGTGCCGTACCTAAAAGTTGTATATCTCCCTCTTTTTTTACTAAATCAGATATAGCAGCTCGTACAATCGCACTATCATCAACTATAAAAATTTTGATTATCGGCTTATTCATCATTAGCCAGAACCAGCCGTTTATTAAGTGCTTTAAATGCAGGGATTATTGTTTTTTCAAGATAGGTTGTACAATCTTTTCTAAGTCCTCGTTTAAAGCTTAAAAACTTTATCTCTTGAGGAGTATCATTGTTTAAAATAGCATTTTTTAGTTCAGTGTCAATATCACGATTTACCTTTGCTAGCTCCCATACGGTAGAGCCAAATTGACGACTGTACTTTATGGCATCGCTATCGTGAACGGGAAAGTAAATTCTATCTTCTTCTTTCACCATTTGAATCATTCCTGCTTCATTAAAAAATCCACGCTGGTCTCCTAGAAAAATGTCAAATTGGCAGAAGATATCACGGTGCATATTCACACGCCCTAAAGCAAAAATGATTTTTAAATCAGGATGTGCTTCTTTTAACATGATGTACATGTTTAAGGCACTGACTGCGTCTATTTCGCCGTCCATCATGGGGATAATTGCTAAATCAATACAAAAAATCATACCACTGTCATTAAGTGCCGAGATAACCGTAGAAGCTGTTTTGTTTGCACCTACATCTATGCAGAGTGTTTCATCTTTTAGTAAAATCTTTTGCAGTTCATCACGCATGTTGTTGCTATCGACTTTAACTTGTTCCGTTTTTACAATTCGACTGTCCGCGTATGACTTAGAGTCCTCGTTTTCATCGTCAAATTCATACAAAAATACCTGTTTTTTACTGCTTCTAAACAAATAAGGAACAATAATTTGCATACTAGTAGTGCTTTTTCCGGCACCGCCTTTTGCATTGGCGACTAAAAATTTCAGTTGTTTTTCCATGTTACACATCCTATTTACTATATTTTACATACACGCTGCCGTCTTCATTTGAAAAAAGTATCTTGCGTCCTTGGCTTCCGCCGGTATCTTGCACGGAACATGGTATGCGATGTTGACGCAGTGTATCCAGTGCTATTTGTATGTTGTGCGGTGCTACCGAAAAATCTCGACTAATATTTATTTGTGCTCCGCCAAATATTTTAGCCTCTAAATGGCGTTTATCTGCACCCACTGCAAACATGGCTTCAATCAATCTTTCTGTTGAAATGTTGCCATATTTCAGACTCTTCAAACCGTCCCCATTCCATAGTGGCAGAAGATAATGATTCATGCCGCTGATTTTATTTTTTTTATCGTACAGACAAACTGCTACACAACTTCCAAGAACCGTTATAATTTCTGTATGTTTAACTGCAACATAGAGTTGCTCACTATAAATTATTTTTTGCTCTAGAGGAATCATTTACCCCCCCCCTCGAATTAATCATCGAAAGTAAATCCATCCAGTTCTTCACCAAACGACATTTCTTCATTACTGTGATGAATCGGTAGCTGAGCGATAAAAACATTCGCGTCGTTATCTCTGGTTATAAAAATACTCCCGCCTAGAAATTCGATATAGGTTTTCGTAACAGACAGACCCAGACCCAGTCCTTGATGTATGCGCGTAAAGCCCATTCTTTGTTG
This sequence comes from Sulfurimonas sp., assembly GCA_030646745.1. Classification (GTDB taxonomy): domain Bacteria; phylum Campylobacterota; class Campylobacteria; order Campylobacterales; family Sulfurimonadaceae; genus Sulfurimonas. The sequence goes on from JAUSKV010000343.1 coordinate 4,114, forward strand.
GTAAAATGGATCAAAGATTGACTTTTTATCTTTGATATCTATGCCTGTATTATGAATAATCATGTAAAGCATTTTGTCATCTTCAAAGATATCTATAGATAT
>JAUSKV010000344.1 GCA_030646745.1 Sulfurimonas sp.
ACTTAAAACCATCTCTCGAATGTAAGCAGAATTCTCACCTATTCCGCCTGTAAAAACTACGGCATCCACTCTGCCCAACAGTGCCATATATGCACCTATATATTTTTTTATTCTTCTAACCATAATCTTAATTGCTAGTTGTGATTTTTCATCATTTTGCTCAATTATAGTTCGCACATCATTATTTGCACAGATTCCGATTAAGCCGGATTTCTTATTAAGAAGTTTATCGACCTCATCTACGCTCATTCCAAGCTTTCTTTGCATGTGAATAAGGATTGCCGGATCAATATCTCCGCATCTGCTTCCCATGACAAGCCCTTCGAGCGGTGTAAAACCCATAGAAGTATCTATACTTATCCCATTCTCAATTGCACATGCACTTGAGCCGTTACCAAGATGAAGTGTAATAATATTTAGCTCATTCACATTTTTTTGCAAAAGTTTTGCTGTCTGCTTTAAAACATAGGAGTGCGAAGTTCCATGAAAACCGTATCTTCTAATTTTATGCTTCTCATACATCTCATAAGGAAGTGCGTAAATATATGCCTCCTCCGGCATGTTGGAGTGAAAGGCTGTATCAAAAACTGCTATTTGAGGGACATTTGGAGCTTTTTTTTGTGCTACTAAAATACCCTCTAAATTTGCAGGATTGTGTAGCGGAGCAAGTGGAATGAGTGCCTCTATTTTTTTTATAACGTTTTCATCGATGAGAGTCGCACTTTTAAACTCTTCACCGCCGTGAACCACTCGATGTCCGATTGCGCTCAGTGATGTAAAATCTTTTAATAACTCATGTTTAGACAAAAGCGATATAATCTCCTCTAGCCCATCATGATGATTTTTTATAACTGATAGTATCTCTAATCTTTTCTCCTCATACTCAAAAATCATATCCGAAATGGACTCCCCGATTTTTTCAACCAAAATATGTGCCAATACCTCTTTTTTTTCCATACAAAAAAGTTGAAATTTTATCGAAGAGCTTCCCGAATTAATTACTGCTATATTCATCTATTTTGACCTGCTTGTATTGCCGTTATTGCGACTGTATTTACTATGTCTTCTACCAAACATCCGCGACTTAAATCGTTTATCGGTTTATTGAGTCCTTGAAGTATCGGTCCAATTGCTACCGCATCGCTTGAGCGCTGCACCGCTTTATAGGTGTTGTTCCCCGTATTAAGATCTGGAAATATGAAAACAGTAGCATTTCCGGCAACTTCTGAATTTGGGAGTTTTGCCAAAGCCACCTCTTTATCTATGGCGGCATCATACTGAATCGGACCTTCTATGAGCAGCTCCGGATTTTCTGATTTTACTTTATTTGTAGCTTCGCGCACCTTTTCTACATCCGCTCCGCTCCCGCTCTCTCCAGTTGAATAGGAAAGCATCGCGACAAGTGGTTCAATACCAAATGCCAAAGCAGTTTTAGCCGATGAAAGTGCGATTTGCGCCAACTCATTTGCATCAGGGTCTTGATTGACAGCGCAATCTCCATACACCAAAACTTTTGTACTCAAACACATAAAAAAGACACTTGAGACGATAGAGATGCCGGGAGTAGTTTTTATGATTTGAAGTGCCGGTCTTATTGTGTCCGCAGTTGAGTTGGTTGCGCCACTTACCATGCCATCAGCATATCCCAAATGTACCATCATGGTCGAGAAATAGTTCGCATGTTGCATTGCATCTTCAGCCACTTGATGTGTCAAACCTTTGGCTTTTCGCATCTCAAAAAATGTGTCAACAAACTCTTTCATGTACTCAGAATTTAGATGATCTATTATAGTTGCTTTACCGAGGTCAAGCCCCAATCTCATGTAGTTATCTCTAATCTCTTTTTCTCTTCCTATGAGAATAATATCCGCCACCTCACGACGCAAAATAATCTCGGCAGCTCTCAAAATTCTCTCATCGCTACTCTCCGGCAAAATAATTCTTTTTTTGTTAAGTCTCGCTGTTTCAAAAAGTTTATACTCAAACATCATAGGAGTCAAAACCGTACTCTGGGCACTCGTTATTTTCATCTCGATAGCTTTAATATCAACACTTGAATTAAAAAGTCCAAGGGCGAGTGCGATTTTTCTTTGACTTGTGACTCTCAACTTTGGTTTTACATTTGAGAGATTTTTTGCCGTCTCATAGGTGTCCGTTTCTACCGATAAAATAGGTATGCTAAAATTATCTAGCCCATTAATTAACTTCTGTATATTTGGATGTGCCCGCATGTTAAAAGGAAAGATAATCCCCGTGATATTCGGATAATTATTAGAGTACAAAGCTCCAAGAAGTCCCAGTATTATCTCCGAACGATCCGCCGCTACAATAACTAAATCATCCTCCTGCACATGGTCTAAAAAGTTATCCAAAGTAAGAGCCGCAACTTTTACTCCTCTAATAACCCTTGTGACATCCTGAGCTTTTAAGACGATGGCTTTTGCCTCAAGTCCATCAATGACATCGCCTATTGTCGGCATGTCTAGCTCTGGAACCTCTTTTAAAAGATAGGTATTGAACTCATAATCTTTTAACTCTTGTTGCAGAGAATTATATTTTTCACTATCGAGTCTATTTACAAAGGTTGCGAAATGCGTACAGCCCTCGCTTGTAAAATTTTCATTCTCTATAAGTATGTTTTCATACGCTTCTTTTGCAGTTAAATTTTGAGCGTTAATGATATTTATGTAAGGAGAAGCAAAATTTTGGGCAATTTTTATGTTTAAATCATAGCTGATTGTAGAGGTCAAAAACGACTTATGAATCCCCTCGCAAAGGACAAAATCATATTCACTTTCAAGCTTTTTAAACTTAATAATCAACTCGTTTATCAGCTCATTAATATTATTTTGTGCAATCATACTCTCAACATATTCAACATCAAAGCCGTACGCTTCTTCATATTTCATATCGAGTTTATAGTGCTCCAATATAAAAGATATATCGCCATCTTTAATACTGCTAGAAGCAATTATGGGGCGAAAGAAAGCGACTCTGTGAAGATTTCTTTTTAGAATCTCCATCATTCCCATAGAGATAAAAAGCGTTCCAGCACCCTTTTCTTGGGCAGAAACAAACAGTGATTTTATTTTCACATGCACTCCTAAATATATTTAATTGTTCTGAATTATAGAGCTATATTATTAAAGAGAAGTCTATTGTGTCTGATTGGTTACTGGAGAGACTTCATAAAGAGATAACTAATCTTTTCAAACTTATGTTTTTCATAGAATCTGTGAGCATCTTCTCTGGCAAAACCCGAAGAGAGAACTATATTTTTGCACATGTTGGTTTTTGCGTAGTCACTTAGGTACTCTAGCATCATCGTACCATATTTTTTGCCTCTAAATTTTTCATCTGTTACTAAATCAAAAATATAGAGGTGTCTTTTGTGGTAGAGGTTGGTTTGTACGCTCGCTCCGGCATAGGTGATAAGTTTTTCACCCTCCATAATTGCGAACATCTTGTACTCTATGTGCCGCATCTCATATATCAAATCTTCAAACTCTTT
>JAUSKV010000349.1 GCA_030646745.1 Sulfurimonas sp.
GGGTTTGTTTTCATTACCATATACAGAAACGTTATAGCCCCCTTTCTCACTCGGATGCGCTATAATACGACACTTCAAACCCCTTTATTGGGGCTTGTTTCACACCTTTTTTTCATAAAAAAATCACTCAAGTTCATCAAAAATTTCTCATTTTTTACCATTTTTTCAAATAATCTTAAATATCTTAGCTCAAACAGACACTTTTTTTACAATCAAATACCTTCTAAATGTTACAAATATACTCAAAACAATAAAAGTTGTTGTTTTTGTAATTTTTCTTCTGGTGTCTTTATTCCTATGAGTGTTTCCATCTTCGCATACTGCAAATCCGTTATCGAAATCATCCGAATATTTCCTTTGGGTGGAATATACTCTTTGACTCTTTTTTTGTGAGTTTCCACACTATCATCGCCTTTGCAGATTCTGACATAAACCGAAAACTGCATCATGATAAAACCATCTTTGAGTAACACTCTTCTAAAGTCTGTGTATTTTTTTCGCTCTTTTTTTGTTTTGGTTGGTAAATCAAAAAAGACAAACAACCACATAAATTTAAAATCTTTCACGCTATTGTCGGCAGTTTCAGATGAGAGCTGTCGCTAAGTTTTATAGACTTTACAAAAGAGTGTGCCATGACATCGCAAATATGCAAAAGTGTGACGCTTTCGTTTTCCAATTGCATCTCCATGTTGAGCACATTTATGAGTGCAGATTTTACACTCACACCCATATAAATATCGAGTTCATCCGCAAGAGCCAATTTTTTGACAACCATATCCACCATGGGTCGCAGCGGCTCTATGATGTCATCGGCTAAGTTGTACGCATTAAGCTCAGAGTTATGAAACACTCCAAAAGTAGGAAGTAACCCGTACGAAACAAGTGAGCGAGCTACTGCACCTCGCACTATCGTATAGCCGTAATTGAGCGCGATGTTGATAGGGTCGAGCGACTTTTGGTCTCGCAAAAAGTTTTGAAACAGTTTTTGCCAATATTTTCTAGCAGCAAGAGCCTCTACATTTTCGCTATCACCTGATTTTACTTTATCTTTTAAAAGTTCTAGTTGCAGGTTGTCAATCTCAAAATATTTTAAAAGCTCGGATTGATTTGTGATTTTTTGAGTGATGATTTTTTGCCATAGCTGTTTTTTGAGAGGAAGTTTCATATCTCTTTGCATGTGCGAGATTTGAGAGAGGCGTGAGTGTTGATGAAAAGGGGTAAAGCAACCGTTTGGCATGTGGAAACTATCACAAGTAAAGAGTGCTATATTTTTCTCGGCGATGAGACTCAGAAGTGCCGTTGTAAGTGTGGATTGGTTGTTTTCCAAAACTATCACTGTTATATCTTCAAGTGGCACTTTTATCGCCTCTTCCTCATGTGGCTCATACACAAGTTGCAAATTTTTGACACTCAATTTACAAGCTTTTGTAACTAAAACAGTTCTCCATCCAGCCATCATGCACTCCTTTGTTTTTTTCTAAGCTCCCTATTTTCATGGATAGAACCTTGTCTTTTTTCGTTTTTTACCTCGACGAGATTGCCAAGTGCATCGACTTGATGTTTTTTTATGAATACTAAAGTTTGTGCACCAAAACCATATTCATTAGCTCCATCGTGTGATTTAAAAATAATTTTTGCTGTTCCACTATCCGTACTATCATAATACCCCAAAACCCTCACAGCCTCTTTCGTCGCTGTCTTCTTCGTCTGAATCTCTATCAAATCTCTCTTGTAAAAAGAAAATCTGAACTCATAATTTTCATCCATCTCAAGCCATGGCTTATTTCCAGCAACTATCGCCTCATTTGGCAGTTTTGGCTTTACAAAATCACTCACATAGATAGGAACTAAGTAGTATTTTTTACTCTTTTTGTGCTGAAACAGATCTACTCTTGGCATACCGTCATTCTTGGCTAGTCCATGTTTGAGTTTTACATTATTTGTTACACCGCCACCTTTTAAATAATCAATTTTTCCATCTGCTTTTTTTACACTTAATGTTTTAGTACTAAATACTGTTGCTTCATGTGCCGCTCCGCCAATTTTTCTTCTTGGCATGTGGGAAACAAATATCTCACTCAAACTCTCTTGCACTTTTGCACCAAACTCTTCCATAGGCGGTTCAAACTTTAGATTTTTTGCTTTTTCTTCCCTGTTTTTATAGCTAAATCCTTCCCTTTTTGCCGAAATAGTTGAGAGTTTTTGTACTTGTGATTGCGTGGAAAAAGCCAAAATGATTGCATCCTCTGCATGGTGCAGATGCGTCTCTCTATTTTTGTCTCCAACACCCCATTTATAACGAAGTTGAGAGGTGAGCATTCCGTTCATCGTGAAAACATGACGGTTCATTTTTGACTCTTTAAACTCCACATGCGCCTCTATGTAATTTTTTACAAATTTAGAGATGTACGAGGTGTCATTTTTGTTTCTCTCTTTAAAAGCGTTTTCGCTACTCTCATCGAAGTTTGTTTTTGTAAGTCTATTTTTCTTTGCATATTTTAGGTTTTTCAGTCCGTCTATGCGACCGACAAAGTTTATCCACTCCGCAAGTTCTTTGTCAGCTCCAAAATATTCAAAAGGAGTTTTATTCCCCTTGTTTTGATTCTCTTTTGTAAAACACAAAACTTTGTTATTTAAAGAGTCATCAAGTGAACGGCTATAAGGCAATACATGGTCAACTTCTGTCGCAAACGAATCGGCTAATATTTGCGGATTTATATACTTTCCACTGTAAATACACTCATGATTTTGTTCTTCCCAAAGTCTAAACTTCAAAAGTTCTTTTGCACTTGGCTCTTTACCTAAAACTTCTTTGGCATGTTTTCTAGCGTCATCTTTTTTACCTTTAAACTCCGCTTGTGCTTTTTCTATCTTTTTTCTATCTTCATGTGAATTTTTTATATCTCTTGTAAACTCCACATGCACCGCATCAACCGCACCATGTTTTCTTGCAATGGCGTTATAAACTAGTCGCATTTGTGCAACAGCTCTTTTTACAACAGGGTTTGTCATCTCTACATTTTCTTGCGCACTCAGAGGTGGCAAAAATTTTGTTTTGTCGCCTTGAAAGATAGCTTTAAAGTCATATCCAGCCTCTGTACATGCCTTGTCATAATCTAGTCCATCTTCTAAATAAGGAATGATTTTTGCCAAGGCTTTGGTGCTAAGATGCCCAAAACCTGAAAAAGAGATGCCGACAAGTGCATTGCAAACCGCTTCATTCTCAATAATCTTGTGAAGTTTCTCTAAAGATTTTTTATCATCTTTTTCTGTGGTAAGAACTTTTGCGATTGCGTCCAAAAGTGCATCATCACTTTCTATCTTGCTCCAATACAAATGGTCGGCGGACTCAACAGCTTTTTGTATCTTTTGATACGCACTAAAATCTAAAAGCTTTGCTCCTTCGGGGTCTTTGGTTGCTACTCCTGTTTTGTGGTCAAAGTAAGTTAAACCTTTGAACTGCACAGTTTTATCTAAACCAAAGAGTGTTTTGAGCGTTTTGTATGTAAAAGCTCCTTTCTTTGCTTTGTGTATAGCTTGATGTATCTGCTCTTTAGAAAGTGCAATCTCGCCATCTTGCGTGATTATTCTTAAATTTTTTAGTTTTTGTAAGGCTCGAAATTTCTCAAAAGTAAAAGAACTTTTTGGTGCTCTTTTTGCAGATTCTCCTTCTTCGTCCACTTCAAAAGGACAATTTGCAACCATACCCTCAACAGATTTTAAAGACCTTTGAGAAAATGCTAGCTCGATGTATTTTTCTAAGAGTGCATCACATACAAAACTGTTTCCAAACTCTTTTTGCTTTGAAAAAATAGTTTTAATTTCATCCATCAGCATGACTCTTGAAACAGAATTTGCATAGTTTAATTTGCCCTCAGCATCTTTGCCATTTCGCTTTTTGGTTTTTGTAAACAGATATTCGCCTACGGTCAAATAAGTTTTATTTTTGAGTACGGTTTCATTCTCTTGTATGCCAGAGAGTACAGCTTTACCCTCACTTGGTTCTTCAATTTTTCTATTTGAAGCATACCCTCGATGTTTGGCAAGATGAATCATAATGCGTGAAAGTTCTTTGTTGTTCAGCAATCTATACAAAGCGTCTCGTCGTAGTTGCCAAATATCCAGCTGATTTTTACTGCCAATAAAAAGATTTTTTAGCTCTTCTTCATTAATAATTTTATTTTGAAGAAGTAACCTTTTAATAGAACGAACTTTTTGAGCTTTTCTTTTTGTAGTCCGCCTTGCACCTCTCGCTTCACGCCTTGGAAGAGCTAAAGGTTTGCCATCTTTTGGGTGTTCAGCAATAGTAAATATTCTTACTCCGCTATCTATAATTTTACTATTTTGTGTATTTTCATCATCTACACATGCCAATGCCCAACCGATTGAGGTTATCCCCAAGTCCAAACCTAAAATTACTTTTGCCATTTTCAATTTCCTTTAATGGAAAAAATTATATCATGTTGTTTGTAGATTATCCGAGTGAGAAACGAATAAGGCTATAATAAACAGGTTACGGTTCCTGTGCAAGGCTCTGAACAAAGTTCATCCTCAAAAAAATCACATTTCTTTTCAACTATCAATTCAATCAAACCCTTTTCTCTACCTATCAATGAAACATAACCTTAACAATACGCTTAACAACATATTTAGGCTGTTCAACTTTTGGTACAAAAATATATCACGAACTATTCAGAATTCAGAAATATCGATGCCACCCTGAATATCCTCAAAGCTCGCAAGGGCGCGGCAATCAATAGAATTCTTTCATAGCCATCTTTGTAGATTGGCACATAAATTTCGAAAACATGTTTTACTAAAGAAACATTTTCGCTATGCGAAAAGCGATTCTCTTGTTTTCGTAGCTTTAGGGGGTTGCAAGGGACAATTTGTTCCTGCCGCTAAATAAGCTCCGCTCATTTAGTGCGTAACAGTAATTAAAAACTAAAACGACAAACTCCACTTCAAGTAGTAACTGTTTTGCATACTTCCAAACTCACTCTCTTTTGCGCCGCTAAGAATCATAGAACCTACAGAAAAAGCGTTGTAATCGTTGAGAGTGTAGGTAAGAGTCGGAGAGATAAAACGGGAATTCTTGTCACTGAAACTCTCTATATAAAGCAGAGAAGCATCCAAAAAGAGATTGAAACTGTAGGAAAGAGTAATGCCCGTATAGAAATTTGAAGACACCATGTTTGGCAGTATCTCGGAATTTAAGTTCAGATATTTATCGGTATAAGAGAATTTCTCTGAAGTGTAAAGGAGTTCGCCTACCACTGTCACTCCGTTTACGAATCCGTAATCAGCCCCGAGTATCCCCTGAAAAAACTCTCTCTCCTCTTTCGTTATCATGCTAGTATTGAGGCTGTTTTTTATATATCCGCCCTCGCTTCTGAATTCTATTCCTGTGTCGGCTAAATTTCCCTCTATCTCAAACCCAAGCATCTTCGTCTCATCCGAGCTTACAATATTTAAAGCAAAATCCGCAAACGCAACAAATGTCTTATATCTCGCCCCGTATTTCTGCGTGTTATCTTTTTTCCGGCTCGTTACAACTCCAAGGTCGGATGTTTCATTTATATGTCTTACATAGGAGAGAGCAGCCACTCCAAAAACCTCATCGCTCTCGAGGGCATAGATGTTTTTTGGATTAAAAAGGTTTGTAGGTGTCCAGATTCTCCCCACTCCCATTTGAATATTTTGAACCCCCGCAACGACTCTGTTGTGTTTATCTTCATAGCCGCCGTAGAGTCTGTAAATCTTTGCATAGGAGCTTCTATCATGGGAGTCGCTAAACTCTGTTTGTGTCTTAAAAGGCGTATCGGATTGCATCTGTTTTTGATACTCAAATGATGTTGAACCGACATAGTCATGCCCCAAATAGTTTACACCGTCCGCAATAGCGGTAGCGAAAAAACCATCCTCTTTGTAATCCGTCTGAACTCTCAATCTGTCATAGTTATAGAGGTAAGTTTTGTCGCTGTTGGGAACCTCTGAGCCTTGCGAGATTGTAAAATTGGTATTTCTCACTCTGTAATCAAAATCTCCAAAGAGGAGATGCGGAAAGAATGCTGTACATAATAGAAGTTTTTTAACCATCTACAATTGCCCCGTCGTTCATCTTGATTACACGCCGCACACTCTCCAAAATATAGGCATCATGGGAAGCAAATAGAATACTTACACCCTCTCTCTCATTAAGCTCCCGCATCATGTCCATCAAGGCTTTTGCATTTTTGGAATCAAGATTTGCCGTAGGCTCATCCGCTAAAATTATCTTAGGCTTTGCTGCCACCGCTCTTGCAACCGCAACGCGCTGCTGTTGTCCTCCGCTCAGAGCATTGGGAAGCGAGCCGAGTTTGTTATCAATCTCCAGCATGGAAGCAACCTCCAAAACCCTCTCTTTTATCTCTTTCTCACTCAAACCCCGAAGCCGCATAATAAAACCGATGTTCTCCTCCACATTTAAGACCGGAACAAGGTTATAAGCCTGAAATACAAAACCGAGTTCGTTCAACCTCAGCTGAGTACGCGCCTCCTCATTCAACGAAGAAATCTCTTTATTATCAAGGTAAATCTCTCCGCTGTTTATAGTGTCAAGTGCGCCTATCGCATTGAGGAGTGTGGTTTTTCCGCATCCCGAGGCTCCGCTAAAGAGCGTAAACTCCCCATCTTCTATAATCAAACTAATATCACGAAGCGCATGCACCTCTCTTGGCTCACCTCTGTAAAAGTACTTATTTACATGTTGCAGTTTTATCATTTCTCAGCCTTTATAACCTCTATCGGGTTTAGGTTTTTTATCTTTCTCAGCGGAATCAATACGCTTAAAAACGATGCGCTCATGATTGCCAAAAAGGTAGTGGTAAAATAAGAGATTTTAATCGTTCCATGCACGGTTGTCTCATACCCAAAGCTCTGCATGGCATCGGCAAAAGCACTCAAATCAATTCCATAATCTCGCAAATATAGGAGTAAAAAAGCCCCGAGAGTTGCCCCAAAGATATATCCCGTAAGTCCTACAAACAGAGCTTCTAAAAATATCTGCACTCTTATATATCTGTACTGCATCCCGATAGAGAGCATGATGCCAAACTCACGAATTCTATCAAGCACCGAGACATACATAACGCCCAGAATCCCTACAAAAACAACACTCATCACTATAAAAAAAGTGATAGAGTTAAATATTGTCATCATATCCTGCATCTGCTTCATCATGGGTTGCAACTCCAAAAAGCTCTTCACATCCAGCTCCGGGTATTTAAGTTTGAGCGCCTTATGGAGTCCCTCTTTCGAAGACTTTATTGCAATCTGCGTAGCTTCGCTCGGTAAGGTTCCCAAAAATGCATGCAGTTTTTCTCTATCCATAAAGATAGCACTGTTATCGAGTGAAATATTTGTAGTTTGCACAATGCCGCTCACTTTGAGTGCCAAAGAATTTATCTCCCCCGAACTATCCTGAGTAGAAAAAATTATCTTCGAGCCAACACGGAGTTTGAGTGTTTTAGCCAATTCTATCCCAACTAAAGCATCTCGTTTTTCCAGACTCAGTGCACCCTCTTTTAAAAAGTCGCTAAATACTCCAAAATGCTCCTCTTCGCTCAAATTGATTCCGTTTATCATAGCAAAAGAGGATTTTCTGGCAGTCGAAGCAAGACCCTCCGCACGAACTCTCGAAACAACCGCTTCAACTCCGGCTCTATTTTCTATTGCTCCCTTTATCTCATTCGCATTTTTTATCGTGTTTTTAAGCTCTTTTTCTACTCTGTACTCTTTTTCATAAAGGGCTACATCTCCGCTGTCGCTTCTCTTGTTTTTATCTATCATGTTGGCGGTCATCCCGTCATAAAGCCCTTGAATCCCTATCATCATACTCATGCTTACTGCAATCATGGTTATAACTAAAAGAGTGCGGGAGAGCCGCAGAAATGAGTTCTTCCAAGCCATTTTTATTATAAGTTTAAACATGTCTGCTCGCTTCTATTGGCTTAAATGAGTTTATATAAAAGTAGGGGTAAACGATGCTCAGAAAGTTGAGAATATAGATAACTCCTAGGTTCCAAAGAATAGTAAAAATATCGAAATTCAATGGTATAGCATCGGAGACGACTCCGTAATCTCGGTACATCTCTGCCATCCCCTCAATCACGATAGGGTGCAGTTGAAAATAGTAGCAGAGGAAGCCGGCGATAGGGGTAGCCAAAACAACTGCTAAAGAGGAGAGGACAAATATCTCATAAAAAAGAAGCCGAAAGATGTTGGCACCGGAGAGCCCGATGCAGCGCAAAACTCCAAACTCTCTTATGCGTGAACTGACATTGACAAAGCCATAAATCATAATGACGAAAAAAATAACAACAAAAAAAAGGGAGAGAGAAATATACCCGAAGATGCTGTCCACCTCCATAGCTTCCACTAAGGTTTTCATCAAAGTTTTCCATGTGAGGCTCTCTAACGCATCATCATTTAGCAATTTTAGAATCTCGCTGTTTACCCGTTGGGCATCATCCATATTTTTGAGCTTAATCGTGATATAGGAAGCTCTATTTTGCGCAGACATCAAACTGTCGAAATAGCTTCTATTTATAAAAGAGGTGCTGCCGTCAAACTCAAACAAACCTGTTTTAAAAACACCGCAGAGTTTGAGAATATCCGCTGCAAAGGAGTTATCGCTCGCCGAGCCGACAAATGCAACTTCATCGCCCATTTTAAGGTGAAGCTTTTTTACCAACTCCGCGCCCATGTAAAGGCAGTTTCCGGAGTTCTCAGAGAGGAATTCCCCCTCTCTGCGTGCCTCTTTTAGAGAACTTAGAACTCTCTCTTTGGCAGGGTCAATCCCGCTAATCATGGAAGCCGCGGAGTGTTCCCGACTAGAGAGCAGTCCATAAGTTTCATATCTGCCGGCAAAAGCCTCTATATCCTCTATCTCTGAGAGTTTATCCGTGATGGTTTTTACATCCTCAATCAGGTACTCATTACCGCCGGTGTCGCGGTACTCTTTATGGTAAATTTCAATGGCACCTGTATAAATTTTGAGTGAGTTTTCAAGCATGGATTTATGAGAGCCATCTTGAATGGATACAAAAATAATAAAAAGCATTGTCGATACAAAAGTCAAAACAGCCGTAGTAATGGAGCGCCCTCTGTAAAATAGAATGTTTTTAAGGGCGAGTTGAAACATTATCTTGAAAACCTCTTCAACGCACTCTTTTGAAAGTACTGGTCTGAAATATTCATGTCATACTGGACATCCTCCAAAATTATCTCTGTAAAATTTTCCTGCTTATCAATTGGCTGAATTTTCCAATAGGTGGGGATAAAATATTTTCCGATTTTTTTCACTTTGTCATAGAGAAAGACCCTTACCTCTTTGCCCTCTTCATCATAAAAAATATCTTTGTTGGAGGTGTAGGTAGAGATGTCGATATTTGTTATGATTTTCCCCCAAACGACAGCCGCATCCTCCTTTGGCAGAAGTTCTATCGTAACAACCGTTCCCTCTTTTTTGAGAATACGCGGTTCGTAATCTTCTACTATTGAACTCTGCTTCACCATGTCATCATTTGTAATATTGCTCCCCATCCAGTTTTGAAGCATCATGGAGGGCGGAATTTTTATGATGCGCTCAATTTGAGGAACATACTGCCACATCTGGTTATCCAGACTTAAAAAAGTAATTCCGCTGTCTTTTGGAGGATAGAGAACTTTTACAAAGCTCTTCTTTGTTCCCTGCGAATAGCTCTGCATCTGCATGGTTCTCTCGTGCCCCAGAGAAACCACACGCATGCGCATCTGAATATAAATATTCTGACCCCGCATGTTCTCATCCAATTTTTTCATAATATCATGCGCCTCATCGGCGAAAACAGCTGTTACCAAAATAGTGATTAAGGCTAATATTTTGCGCATAACACTCCTTTTTGTAATCTGGTTTATTTTACTATCTATACTCTTTGTAATAAATTACAATGAAGAAAAACTATAATAGATTTTACTATAAGTGTCAAATTCTAATCTCTCCAAGTAATCTTCAGGAAATATTCATTTTTAAATAGTATATTTTTAAAAAGAGGGGGAGTGATGTTTTTTTATAACTTTGAAGCTTTTACCTCACCATGTGAACTACAAATTGAGATTGCAGATAAAACTCTTTCCGATTCGGTAGCGCATGCCATTTATACGAATGCAAAAAGGTTGGAAAACGAATATGGCTTTTTCAAAAGATCTTCCCAACTTACTTTATTAAATAATAGAACACAAAATAGACAAATAGTGAGCGATGAGTTGGCAGGTTTAATTCATCTCTCACTTTTTTATAGTGACAAAACAGAGGGCACCTTTGACATAGCAGTTGCAGGTACACTCAAAGAGGCATCTTTTGCCTCGACGCTCCAAGAGTACAATAAAAAAATAGATAAACTTCTTCCGTTTGCTTCCTCAACGCATCTAAAAATCAATGAAAATGAAGTCATATTTTCAAACAATTTTACAAAAATAGATTTAGGCGGTTTAGTAAAAGAGTATGCCGTTGATGCCTCTATTCGCATGCTAAAAAATGCCGGAGTTTCATCTGCCTTAGTCAATTTTGGCGGTGATGTGGCGGCATACGGAACATATAACTCCTCTTTATGGTGTGTAGGAGTACAAAATCCTGACATGAATGAACAAAATCTTTGTGAGGTTACCCTGAATGAAAATGCACTCTGCACCTCGGGGCACTCGAAGCGTTTTTATCAGATAGAAACAGAGAGAAAGTCTCATATTATCTCAGCAAAACCAAAGTATTACTCCCAAATTAGCATGTGATAGCCCCGACGGCGACCGATGCCGGAGTTTGGAGTACCGCAATGCTGGTCAACTCAAAGTTAACCCCTCCATCGCATGTAAAAATTGTCCACTCCGTTTTATAAAAGAGCTACAAAAGGTATGCTGATTTAGTTTTTCTCATGCAATATAATCTTAACTTCTGAGAATACATCTAAAGCCCTCTTTTATATCAAACCCGATAAAATCTTTACATGAAAAAATCAATATTACTTCTATCAAGCCTCTTGATGGTGACAGCAAACGCTAATGATAATGTAGCTCTGGATGTGCGGGCAACATATCTAAACAACAGTTACGACAAAGGTTTTCCTGATGCCGAAGCCTTAGCTACAAGTCTCAAACTAAAATACACAAAAGAAATCTTTGAGAATCTCGAAGTCGGTATTGCCTTTGGAACTATCCAAGATTTGGGTATAGGAGACAAAAGCAAGAGGGATATGGCATATATCTTTAACAAAGACAGAGAAAGTTTTACCATTCTGCAACAGGCATATCTAAAGTACAAATACTCCAAAAGTCATATAAGAGCGGGTCGAATCGAGGTTGAAACTCCGCTTGTGAGCGCGGATGACTATTTTATTTTGGCGAGCAGCTATCAGGG
>JAUSKV010000351.1 GCA_030646745.1 Sulfurimonas sp.
GGTGCAAAAAGCGAACTCTCTGAAGCTAGAGACTCCTACAAAGAGACTAAAGAGATTTCACTCCGTCTTAGCGGGCTTAAAGAGGTGTATGAAGATAAAGACAAGGTTGAAAAAGCTCTGAAGCGAATTTTAGAACAACCCTCTCTCAGTGCTGCAAAAATAGAGCAGGAAAAAAAATCAACAGGCATCATAATCAGCTCTAAGGATATGGATTTAGATGCCATTAATTCTCTTATGAGCAAGCTTTTAAATGGTCTCTACAGCATAAAAACAGTTGAAATAAAAAAGCTAAGTCCAACGAACGCTAGCCTTGTGATGGAGATAACATGGTGAAAAAAGTAACAAAATTTTTGGGCTACTTTGTATTTTTTATCTTGGCGCTTATGTACTTCGCCCCAAAGGTGAGTCTCTATTATTTTTTAGAGAGCCGGTTAGCTCCGCTTGGAATTATTATCAGTACGGAAGATGCGACCGACAGAGGTTTTACTCTTGATGTCAATAACGCGAATATCTCTTTTAAATCGATTGAGAGCGCGAATATTGCAGAAATAAATGTAAAAATATTTGCTCTCTATAATGCGATAGATTTTAAAAATATCACGCTCTCAACCGCTGTAAAATCATTTGTACCACTGCATGCGGAGAGTGCAAATGTTAGGTACACGATTTTAGACCCGTTGAATCTTAAAGCAACGCTCAAAGGAGAGTTTGGAGAGGCAGAAGCCGAGTTTAATATATCTAAATATGCACTCCATCTTGAGCTTTTACCCTCTGATTTGATGCTAAAAGAGTATAAAACAACGCTCCAAAACATGAAAAAAAATGAGAGCGGGAGGTATCTTTATGATAAAAATATCTAATTCGAAACTGCTTATTGTCTTTACAAGAGTGCTTATACTTTTGGCTGTAGCAAAGATTATTTCTCTTGGCATGTGGTGGTATCTTCCAAGTGATGGAGTTGAACTGAATGTGAAAAAAAATTATGAGCCGAAATACCAAAAAGTAGATTTTAAAAATATGTTATCTAAGCCTAAAGAGAAGGGCAGTGCATCTAATTCTGCTGCTGTTGAGACTGTCAGTATTACCAACATGATTTTAAAAGGTCTCTATGCAAGAGACGATATGGGTTATATAATCATAGCACTGAAATCAGATCCTACAAAGACATCGATAGTCGCGATTGGAGAGGTTTATCAAGGATACACTCTGAAATCTATAGAACTGTTAAGCGTTATATTTGAAAAAAATGGTAAAGATTTTGTATTAGAATTAGAAAAATCAGCTAATCTTCCTTTACTTTCAGCCCCACAAAGCGGTGCAGTCGTTTCGAGTGAAGTTTCCCGCACCGATATAGCTTCTTTCGCAAAAGACCCTGCGGCGATATGGAAAGATATCTCAATAAATGAGGTGAAAAATGGGGATAAAATTACAGGCTTTAAAGTAACAAAAATAAATCCGAAATCAAAATTCGCTACTTTGGGTTTAATGGAAAACGATTTGATAGTAAAGTTAAATAATGTTAAGTTGGAGTCTTACAAAGATGCCATAGAAGTGTATAAAAATATAGATAAAATTGACACGATACAAATCGTAGTCGTAAGAGATAACCAAGAGAAGGAATTAGTATATGAGATTCATTAGATTTATGTTTTTAACACTTAGTTTAGTGTTAGTTTTATCGGCAAGAGAGCAGGTTAATGTCAACTTTTCGAATCTGGATATAGATGATTTTGTAAAGTTGGTATCAAAAATAACAAAGAAAAATATTTTGATTAGCAACAAAATACCAGGTACGGTTGACTTTGTAAGCTCAACAGCCGTTTATGATGACGAACTTATGGGTATTTTAATATCTGTTTTAGAGTCTAAGGGCTTTACCCTTGTGCAAAGCGGCTCACTCTATGAGATTGTTCGTTCAGCCGATGCTGCTCAAAGCAATCTCAAAGTTGTAAAACAGGGAGAGAATCCTGATGGCTCGCTTATGGTTACACAAGCCATAACTGTGACCGGCGAAAATGTTGATATTGTAGCAGCAAAAATCCGTTATCTTATCTCTAAAACTGCAAAGCTTATGACCATGAAAGAGAGCAATATGATTCTCATTACTGACTATCCTAAAAATATAGAGACTATAAAAAAGGTAATGAAAGATATAGATACAAATATTCAGGCAATAGTAAAAATTGTACCTATTAAATTTACAGAGGGTAAAAAACTTCAGGCAAAGCTTATTGATATATCAAAATCACTTTTTAATGAACAAGTAGCAGCAGATGTAGTTAAAATTATTTTGGATGAGAATACAAACTCAATCATAGTCGTAGCAAACGAACAGAATACAAAAAAAGTAGAGGGTTTAATAAAGAAACTTGATGTAGAGTCGAATATAAGCCATACGGTGCAGATTTTTAACCTTAAAAATTCTGATTCAAAATCAGTTTTGGCAAGCCTAAATGAAATTATCGCAAAGCAGACTTTTTCGGATCCTACACTCAAGCCAAATGTTTCCATGAGTGAAGAGATAAATGCCATTATAGCAGTAGGCGAACCTGAGATTATCAAAGGTATAAAATATATTATTGATGAGCTTGACATGGAGAAATATCAGGTTTATGTACAGGCAAGGGTAATAGAGATAAACAAAAATAACACGGAAGCTCTAGGTACGAAATGGGGGTTTGATGGTGCATTAGTGAGTTCAAGCGGAGGACTCTACTCTTTAGCAACAAACTTTGGAGGAACCTCTATCTCTCCTGCGGCGGCAAAACTAATTACTTTACCTAAAAATTTAGACTCTGGTTTTGCTTTGGGTGCAGCTATAGATTTTTTACAAACAAATGGTGCTTCAAAAGCATTGTCGAATCCATCCATACTTTGTGTAAATAATAAAGAGTCATCCATCTATGTCGGTAAAACTATTTCTGTCTCGACGGGTACCATATCTAACTCAACTGTGGGTGCGGGACTCACAAGCAGCTATAAAAGAGAGGAGGTTGGTTTAACTCTGAAAATCAAACCTCGTGTATCCTCTACAGATAAAGTAACTCTTGATGTTGAGACAAAATTGGAAAATATTTTGGATGACGGCTCTAATAATGCAACGGGACAGCCGGTTACATCTAAGCAAGAAGTAAAAACGCAGGCGATACTCCGCCATGGAGAGAGCATTATTATAGGGGGTCTTGTAAAAAGTTATGATGTAACTGCTATTAGCAAAGTTCCGCTTTTGGGAGATATTCCACTTCTTGGCGATTATCTCTTTTCATCCGAGTCCACAACAAATCAAAAAGATAATTTAGTAGTGATTTTGACACCTTATGTAATAGATAAGAGTGAAAAATTGTCTCAACTTCAAAAAGATTTGGGTGTTTTGGCAAATCTTCAAAGAGATTATAATGAAAAGATTTTCAAAAAAATAGAGAAGAATGGAAAAATCAATGTGCTTGATATAGAAACCGGAGAGGTTGTGCAAACAGATAAAAGTAGCGCAACAGATACTATCTCCGAGGAGAAATAGATGCTCGTTTTGGAACCTCTTCACAACTTAAAACTAGAAGTATATGAGCCGCAAGAGATTAAAACTGACATGAGTGTAAAAAACTATCTTCTTTTTAGTGAGCTGCATGGAGAAGTTTGTGCTTTTATGTGTGAGCAGTATTTGGTTCAGGCAAGTAACTTCTACTCAAAACTACAAAACAGATATCCCCTTTACATGTTGGACGAGGACTCATACGATAGACTTTACAACCGTTTTTTAGAGCTTCGCACCGATAAAGCTATAGAGAACATGCAAGAAGATTCAAATGAAGAGGGCGAAGATGAACTCTCTTTAACAGATTTTTTGAGAACCTCTTCTGATATTTTAACAAGTGAAGAGTCTGCTCCGATTATAAAATTTGTAAATGCTCTCTTCTATCAGGCTATTAAAAAAAGAGCTTCAGATATTCATATTGAGGTTCAAGAAAAACGGGGTGAAGTTCGGTTTAGAATAGACGGGATGTTGATAAAAAATGCGGATTTAGACAAAAAAGTAATCAATCTCATTGTCAGCCGTATAAAAGTTATATCTAATCTAGATATTTCAGAGAAAAGAATTCCTCAAGATGGACGAACGCAGATAAAAATTGCGGGCGAGAGTTTAGATGTCCGTGTCTCTATTTTGCCAACCTTTTATGGCGAAAGAGTCGTTATGAGACTCCTCATGCAGAGTTCTCAAATACCTCAAATTGATGAGCTTGGATTTGACAACGAAATTATTGATGATGTAAAAAAACTGCTCCGCTCATCGCATGGAATTATACTTGTAACAGGACCGACGGGAAGCGGTAAAACAACCTCTCTCCACTCATTTTTAAGAGAAGTTGAAGAGCCGCACAAAAATCTTTTAACCGTTGAAGATCCAGTGGAGTACAAGTCTGACAACATTGCCCAGATTCAGGTAAATGAAAAGGTCGGGCTTACTTTTGCCGCGGCATTGCGCTCTATTTTGCGACAAGACCCTGATGTTATTATGATTGGTGAGATTCGTGATGAAGAGACGGCAGCAATCGCCGTTCGTGCCGCACTTACGGGTCACTTGGTTTTTTCAACACTTCATACAAACTCGGCAGCTGCAACAATCTCAAGACTCGCCGACATGAAGATACAACCCTTTTTAATCTCCTCTTCCCTTCTTGGAATTTTGGCTCAAAGACTTGTTCGCGTTTTATGTAATGATTGCAAGGAAGAGGATGTTATTGCAGAAGAGTTCTCGGAATATTATAATTTAGACAGAAGTGCCAAAATATATAAGTCGGTTGGTTGTAAGGCATGTAACTATAGCGGTTACAGCGGTCGCCGTTCTATCGGTGAGCTTTTGGTTATGAATGACAGAGTGAGAGATTTGCTTGTCACTACAACGGATGAGCATACAATAAAAACGGCTCTAGAAAAGGATGGACTCAAAACAATAGCCTATCAACTTTCGCAAATGTTGTTAAATGCTGAAACATCCCTTGATGAAGCGATTAGAATCGGTTTAGGGCATGCATAAAAAAGCCAAACGAGCTTTTACTCTTATAGAAGTTATGGTTGCCGTTATGATTATTTCAGTGGTAATCTTGGCACTGATAGAGATGTTTGCAAATAATATACATATATTTTCCGGACTAAAAAAACAGACACATATAAACCCATACGCCTCATTTTTTATATCAAATCCTGATTATGGCTTGGAGACAAAAAGCGCTGTTTTATATGATTTGGTAAGCGATTTTAAATTAGAAGATGATTTGCTAAGAGAGCTTAAAAACATAAAGGTTGAAGTGGTTTATCAGGTAGTAGAGAAGATAGATTTGGGCGAATATGACGACATGAATAAAGATAAAAGTAATGAGAGTGATAGAGGCGAAAAAACAGATAGAGAAGTAAAGACAAATGCGATTTTTGAGATAGGAAAAACAGTAATTAAGACGAGTGAAGCATCCACTGCTCTTCTTAGACTAAGGATTGAACAGTGAGAAGAGGATTTACACTCATTGAACTACTCATCTCTATAACCATTTTATCTATCATGATGCTGTTTTTATATAAAAGTTACGCTTCGCTCAATCACTCAAACAGTTTTTACAAAAAAGAGGTAAAAGATATAAAAGAGGAGGAGACTCTAAAAAAAGTTATCTTTCTGGATTTCTCTTTAGCTCTGAGCCAATCAACAACAATTTTAAATCAAGATAAAAAAGAGGATATTATACTTATGCAAAGTTCAAACTCCTTGCATAATATGTACAATCCGTATGTTGCTTATATAGTAAAAAATCAAAAACTTTATAGATTAGAGTCACTCAAACCACTCCTCTACCCCCTAAGTGTGGATAGTGAATTTAGCGTGGATACTATTGGCGAAGTGAATAGTTTTAGAATTTATAAGTCTGATAAAAAGATAGGAGATACAGTTCCTGAACTTTTTTTAGTGCATGCGGATTTTAAAGAGAAAAAGGATATTTTACTTAAAATAAAGGCACTAAACTCAAAATAAAGAGTTAATTTTCAGGGGCGAAATTTGTTGGAAAAATTTAAAATTAAGATTAGAAATAAGCATTTGAAAGTAATAAAATGAAAAATGTACATTTGCAACAATTGGAAAATCAATCTATCCATATCATAAGAGAAGCCATAGTAACTGCATTAAATCCTGCTATGCTTTACAGTATCGGCAAAGATAGTTCGGTTATGCTTCATCTTGCACAGAAGGCATTTTACCCCGCAATTCCTCCCTTTCCTCTTGTCCATGTGGACACACTTTGGAAGTTTAAAGAGATGATAGCGTTTCGTGATACAAGAGCGGCAGAAGTTGGGATGGAACTTATAGTGTATTCAAATCCTCAAGGCGCAGAGATAGATATTTCACCCTTTATACATGGAAGTAAATTGCATACGGATAGGATGAAAACAGAAGCACTCAAGCAGGTACTTGATAAGCATAAATTTGATGTTCTACTCGGCGGTGCCAGACGGGATGAAGAACAGAGTCGTGCAAAAGAGAGGATTTTCTCTTTTCGTGACAAAAACCATGCATGGAACCCAAAACTCCAACGCCCGGAGCTGTGGAATTTATACAATTCCAATATAAATAGTGATGAATCCATAAGAGTTTTTCCACTCTCAAACTGGACTGAAAAAGATATTTGGGAGTACATAAAACAAGAAAATATTCCAATTGTTCCGCTTTATTTTGCCGCACAAAGAGAGGTTGTAGAGTTTGAGGGGATGAAGATATTAGTAGATGATGAAAGAGTTCCAAAAGAGCTTTTAAAAGAGGCAAAAACTGAGTTGGTTCGGTTTAGAACACTAGGGTGTTATCCGCTAACCGGAGCTATTAATTCAGATGCAGATACTTTAGATAAGATAGTTAATGAGATGACACATGCAACTACAAGTGAGAGAAGCGGACGCGCAATAGACAAAGACCAGATAGGTTCTATGGAAAAGAAAAAACTGCAAGGTTACTTTTAATGGATAAGTCACTCCTAAAATTTATGACATGCGGAAGTGTCGATGATGGTAAAAGCACACTTATCGGAAGACTTCTTTATGACTCAAACAATATATTTAGCGACCAGATAGAATCTCTTGAACTTATCTCTAAAAAATACGGCACTCAAAAAGAGAATATCGACTTCGCACTCTTAGTTGATGGACTTCAAAGTGAAAGAGAGCAGGGTATCACCATAGATGTAGCCTATAGATATTTTAACACTTCAAAAAGAAAGTTTATTCTAGCAGACACACCCGGACATGAACAATACACCCGAAACATGGCAACAGCGGCAAGCAACACAGATGTCGCAATCATACTAATAGATGCTACAAAAGGTGTGTCGCTCCAAACAAAAAGACATTCGTACATTACTACACTTTTTGGAATAAAAAATCTTATTGTTGCCATAAATAAAATGGATTTAATCTCCTATTCAGAGGAAGTTTTCCACCAAATAAAAGAGGATTTTAAAAGCGCACTCAACACACTTAAAACTCCACATGCAGAGATAGCTTTCATACCTGTTTGTGCAACAGACGGAGACAACATTGTTACCAAAAGCCAAAATACGCCTTGGTACAAAGAGCATACACTTTTAGATATTTTAGAAGAGATAAAAATTACAGATAGCGCCAATAACAGCTTACGATTTCCAATCCAATACATAAACAGACCAAACAAAGATTTTAGAGGCTATATGGGAACTCTGATAAATGGAACTTTACATGTCGAAGATAAAATAAAAATACTCCCCTCCAATAAAACAACAACTATAAAAGAGATAATCACCTACGAGGGTAAGTTAAAAAGTGCCTCAAGTGGGGATGCAATCACTCTGACTTTGCATGATGAGATAGATATAAATCGCGGAGATATGATAGTTCTGAGTGATGATAACTCCATCTCTTTAAGCGACAGATTTGAAGCCATGATAGTGTGGATGGATGAAGAAAATCTGACGCTTAATAAAAACTATCAGCTCAATATCTACACCCAAAGTGTAAATGCAAAAATCACAAATATAGAATTTATCAAAGATATGAAAACTTTGCAAAACTTTAAAGAAGATTTTCTAAAACTTAATGACATCGCAAAATGCACTCTGCAAACGGATAAAAAAATAGCTATTGATAAATTTGAGAACATCAAAGAGACAGGAAGTTTCATCTTTATAGACAAAATCACTAATAAAACATCGGCAGCCGGAGTTGTAATAGAGGTGCAAAAGAGTAAAAATGAAAATATCTTTTTACACCATCATACCATCACAAAAGAGTTGCGTACTAAAAACTTAGCTCAAAAGCCAATGATTATTTGGTTTACAGGACTGAGTGCAAGCGGTAAATCTACTTTAGCAAATGAGTTAGAAAAAGCCCTTTACATGCAGGGATTCAAAACATATTTACTCGATGGCGATAATCTTAGAAACACGCTTAACAGTGATTTGGGATTTTCACAAAAAGAGAGAGAAGAGAACATAAGAAGAGTCGCACATCTGAGCCAAATTATGTTAGATGCAGGGCTTATAGTTATCACCGCTTTTATATCACCCTTTGCAAAAGATAGAGAGTTTGCTCGAAGTTTGGTAA
>JAUSKV010000374.1 GCA_030646745.1 Sulfurimonas sp.
AACGGAACTTCCTATTTGGGATCTCAAACGCAAACGGAGTCTAAAAACACTGTTTTAGGCAACTTTGAGCATGTCTTGTCGCAACTCTCCATAAACGCTAAGGTAATCGCTAGCGGGCGAACAGACAAAGGCGTTCATGCCACCGGACAGCTCTGCCATGTGGATTTGCCACCCTTTTGGAGCGATTTACAAAAACTGCAAAGAGTTCTCAATCAGATGCTTCCAAAGACAATACAGGTCAAAAATATAAGAGCCGTAAGCGATGATTTTCATGCGCGCTACGGTGCAAAAAAAAGGGTTTACAGATATATAATAAAAGAGTCAGAGAGTAATCCATTTTTAGATGATTTTATCACTTTTTTATCGTCTGTTGATTTTATAAAACTGCAGCAAAATATCAAACTCTTTAAAGGCGAACATGACTTTAAATTTTTTATGAAAACTGGAAGTGATGTTAAAAGTACCACAAGAGTTATCTACAAAGCTTTTGCCTATAAATACAAGGGTTATATTGTTTTAAATTTTGAAGCAAACGGATTTTTGAGAAGCCAAATAAGGCTTATGGTCGGAGCACTTTTAAAACTAAATGCACAAGAGATAGAAGAGCAGCTGACATGTATAAAAAACTATAAGATAAAACCGGCACCGAGTAATGGGCTTTATCTGGCAAAAATAAAATATTAAACTCCTCACAAAAACTCTATTAACTATATATCAAAGTCGGAAGTTTATTCAGAAGATATGCACTTTGTTTTCTAACACTCAAAAGCGTCCAGACATAAATCAGCATAATAAACGGTTCAAATTGGAGCCCGTATTTGACAAGAAAAAAGAGAATATATTTATAATCTATATGCATGAGCATGTATTGCTCTAGTGCGACATGCATCATCGGATTGCTTTTCATATTATCTGCGGCGATTACGACACTCTCAAAAAAAAGAATAGTTGCATGGAGCAAAACAACCAAAACCATCACATGAAAAATCAGTAAAAAATCCCTTTTTGTGTTGTATCTGCCGAATATCAAAGCCATTGTTGCGGCGAGGGACATGGGAAAGTTATAGATAATAGGATTGAGGTTATGCCCCATCGTCCATGTGAGTGTCAGAGGTTTTTTCACAGCATCCAAAAAGGGCATATTACTATTCATGTAAACACTAAATACTCCATTAACATAGTTTATTTTATGAAGAGTTTGCTCAAACATGAATGCAAAAAATTCCATAACACTCTTTACTAAAATCACTTCATAAATTATCTTAAAGTGCATCCATGCATAGATTGTAAGCGCGTAGATAAAAACAAAATAGAGAAATGTTTTGAGTATCTCTCTACTCATTTGTGCCATATTGCTTTTCATGGCTTTTTACAAAATTGATATAAATTAAGAAGACAAAAAAGACCAAAACAATCATAATATTCTGCGTAATATAGGTGTGCATCACATCAAAATATTCAAAATGGTTGACACCGACATAACCTAAAACCATAATTCTCACAATATTGATAGCGTAAATACTCAAAAGCCCGATGCCAAGACCGTAAAGTTTCTCTTTGAGAGTAGCTTTGTATGCTAATACGGCACTTATATAAAGCACGATAGATTCTAGCCCGTTACACCCGAATTTTATCTCTAGGCTTAAAGTAGGAAGATGAATAAAGGTAGTGTCATAGTGCAATGTTGTAAACAAACCTAATGTTGAATGCATTATCTGCTGTCGTAAATCCAAACGAATACTGTCCGACAAGTAATGTTTAAGCAGCACCCAAATGAGCTGTCATAGCAGCGTTAGGGGTGTTGTGAAATGCGTAAACAACTCGAACGCGCACCAATCCAATATTATCAAATTTCCCTATCCGCTTTTGGATTATATAGAAGTTTTGGAGTATGCACATGGAGCGTTGAGCGATAAGTATTTAACGGGTAATTTGACAAAATTTTCTACCAGAAAAGAGAGCTCGAACATGTTTGTCATTCCCTATGAACTAGACGCAAATGAGACAAAAGAGTTTATCTTCAAAGTCAATTCAGAGGGTGCATTGAACCTGAAGATGAACTTTTATTCAAAGAACGACTACTATCAAGAGGTAAAGTACAACCTCATGAGTCTGGGCATATATTACGGTGCGGTGCTTATCATGCTGATTTACAATCTGCTTTTGTATTTTATGATTAAAGAGAGAGTCTATTTGTATTATGTTCTGTTTCATTTTGACTATCTGTTTTTGCAGCTCGGACTCAACGGTCTTGCATTTGAGCATTTTTGGCCCAATACGCCGGAGATAAACTCCTACTATATTTTGTTCATGTTGGCTCTGTCAAACTACCTCTCTATACCCTTTAGCATGTCCTTTTTGAATGTCAAAGAGCTACACAAAAATATCTACACCTATTTCAAATTTCTTAAATTTATTTTTGTCGTCATCATAGTGCTGAATTTTGTAGCTCCCTAGGAAGCGACATAAGATTTAGTGTTGCATGTGAAAACATAGGGCTAAAAATTGAGACCGCCATCCCGATAGGACTGATTTTGAACGAGATAATTACAAATTTGATTCAATATGCTTTTGATGCGGATGCCCAAAATAAACTTGTGAGTATAAAAATGTACATCGATAGTGATGAAAAACTTATCATTAAAATCAATGTTTGATGATTCAAACTCAATTTTAGAATTTCTAAAGAAGAGTGAACCGGTCGATTTGTTTTTTATAGATATTCAAATACGAAGATGCCTCTTTCATAGAACTCGGTCCCTACATGTACGACAAAATTTCAAAAGAAATCTCCTTGAATGGGTCGATTATACACCTCAGTAAGAGTGAGAAAATATGGGGAGATGAAAATAACAAAGTAGCATCCCTCAGAGAACTGATATTTAGACTCAGAAAAAACTCCCGGAACTAGAAATTAAAAATGTATCTGGAATCGGCTACATGCTGTGATTTTTTAAAAAAGTATATAAGGTTGGTTAACTATGCTAAAATCACACATATAAAACGAGAAGGCAATCCTATGAATTTTTTAGATGTAAAAATGGACTACGCTTTTAAAAAAGTGTTTGGAAGCGAAAAAAGCAAAAGAATACTCATCAGTTTTTTGAACGCTCTTGTTTATGATAATAAAAAGATAAAAATCAAAGATTTAACCATAGTTGACCCTTACAATATCCCTATGATAAAGGGTGTAAAAGATACCTTTGTAGATGTAAAAGCAGTGCTCGATGATGACACAAAAGTTATCATCGAGATGCAAGTGCTTAACCATAAAGGGTTTGAAAAAAGAGTTCTTTACAATGCCGCAAAAAACTACTCCATCCAACTGAGTAAAAACGATGATTATCATCTGCTCAATCCGGTTATAGCCTTAAGCATCGTTGACTTTAACATGTTTGAAGACTCCTCTGAAGTTATTACAAACTTTAAGCTGCTAGAAAAAAACCAACTCCTCAACTATAACGATGATATTGAGCTTATATTTGTAGAGCTTCCAAAATTTACAAAAGAGCTTGATACCCTTGAAAATATAAAAGAGCAGTGGATTTACTTTGTAAAAAATGCAGGAAGCTTGGAATATATTCCAAACAGTTTAGATGAGGACATAAAAGAAGCCCTCAATAGCGTCAATGAAGCAAGCATGACAAAAGATGAACTCGAAGTTCAACACAAAAGAAAAGAGTTTATATCGATTCAAAAACTTGCCATTTTAAAAGCTGATGAAGATGGATTTGAAAGGGGTGTAGAGCGAGGAATTGAAAAGGGAATTGAGCAAGAAAAAATAAATATTGCAAAAAATCTTTTAGATGTTCTTGACAATAAAACTATATCTTTAAAAACAGGTCTTGATGAGTTTTTCATAGAGAGTTTAAGAGTAAAGCATACTCTTTAGTTATGCCGATTTGACAAAATAGTTATCCCGTCTTTTATAAAAAAAGATGCTGTTCCTGTCGCTATTTGAGTACTTTCTAGCTTTAATATGCCATAGAGAGTTATCTGTTCATACGCGTCTTCCATCAGAACACCTTCACCTTTTC
>JAUSKV010000375.1 GCA_030646745.1 Sulfurimonas sp.
CCTGTTCAGTGCGAGAGCGACCTGTTCATAAACTTTTCTCAGAACTCGGCGGATTTAACAAAAAGAAAAAAGCAGGTGCAAAGATAGGTGTTTGCGGTTGCACGGCTTCCCATTTAGGCGAAGAGATACTTAAGCGTGCTCCCTATGTGAGCTTTGTTTTGGGTGCCAGAAATATATCCAAAATAAGTGAAGTCCTTCACAAAGATAAAGCGGTTGAGATAGATATAAACTATGACGAGTCTGAGTTTGCATTTCAAGATTTCCGCTCTTCCCCCTACAAAGCCTACATAAATATCTCTATTGGCTGTGATAAATCCTGTACTTTCTGCATTGTTCCTAAAACACGCGGTGAAGAGATCTCTATACCGGCAGATTTAATCATAAACGAAGCAAAAAAAGTTGTGACAAGCGGAGTAAAAGAAATTTTTCTTTTGGGACAAAATGTAAACAATTACGGTCGCCGTTTTTCCGGTTCAAATGAAAAAGTCGGGTTTACGGAACTCCTTAGAAGACTTAGCCAAATAGATGGCTTAGAGAGAATCCGTTTTACCTCCCCTCATCCTCTGCACATGGACGATGAATTTATAGAGGAGTTTGCAAAAAATCCTAAAATATGCAAATCGATGCACATGCCGCTTCAAAGCGGTTCAAGCAAAGTTTTAAAAGAGATGAAGCGGGGCTACACAAAAGAGTCTTTTTTAAATCGTGTAGAAAAACTAAGAAGTGTTTGCCCTGAGGCTAGTATCAGCACAGATATTATCGTAGGTTTCCCCGGTGAGAGCGATGAAGATTTTGAAGATACACTTGATATTGTAAAAAAAGTTGGATTTGAACAAATTTTTTCTTTCAAATACTCTCCCCGTCCAGAGACTGAAGCAGAGCATTTTACAAATGTAGTCGATGAAGAAGTCGCTTCAGAAAGACTTTCGTTTCTTCAATCACTTACAAATGAAATAATCGATGAAAAAAATAGAAAGCTTCTCGGCAATGTTTACAGAGTCTATTTTGAAGATTTAAACAGAGACAACTTTGTAGCAGGCAGAAGCGACAACAATATTGTCATAAAAGTAAAAGGCTCAGAGGAGCTTTTGGGTCAATTTAGAGATGTTAAAATTACTGCAATCGGGCGAACTATTTTAACAGGTGAGATTGTTGCTTAAAAAACTTTTTCGTTCTCTAGCTTTAATTATTGTTCCATTTTTAGGTTCGTTGCTGATTAGATTTATCTACCTTACAAATAAAAAAGAGTTTTATGCTCCGGAGAGTTTGGGAGATGAAACATTTATAATGGCATGTTGGCATGGCGAGCTTCTTATGATACCCTTTGCCTATACAAAATACAGAAAAAATCCACATGTCAAACTCCTTATTTCAGAACATTTTGATGGAAATATAATTGCAAAAACGCTTGGCTTTTTTGGTTTTGAGACTATCAGAGGTTCAAGTACAAGGGGCGGGGCTAAAGCTTTAATTCAATCCATGAAAGAGTTAAAAAGAGGATATGATTTAGGCATTACTCCCGATGGTCCAAAAGGTCCAAGACATGAAGTGGCAGACGGCATCCTAGTTATGGCACAAAAAACTAAGGCTAGAATTGTTTTGGTGGAGATAAAAGCTACAAAATTTTGGAGGCTCTCAAGCTGGGATGAGTTTATAATTCCAAAGCCATTTGGTACTCTGCGCTACTATATAACTGATTTGTTAGATATTAATTCTATGGAAATGGAAGAAGCAAGAGCTTTTATAAAGAAGAGTTTACTAGAACATGAAAAAGTTAATTAGCAAATATAAAAGAGTGTTTCTAAGCTATTTGGAAAGCCCCAGAGGCTACTCTGATTTAACTATAAAAAGTTATGATGAAACGATTAATGAAGCTCTTTTACATGTTGAAATAGTTGAAGAGGAGGAGCATTTAGTTTTTAATCTTATGCCCTATCGCATAAAAATAGCACACTTAAATCCAAAAACAATATCAAGAAAATTGAGTGCGGTGAGAACATTTGTAGAGTACCTCAACGAGAATGGCACAAAGGTAGTTTTAAAGGCCGACAACAGTGTAAAAGTGGCTAAAACTTTGCCAAAACCAATCTCTCACAAACATATACTCGAAGCTCTTGAACATGCGCAAGAGGAAGAGAAGCTGGTTGTGGTTTTACTCTACACTTTAGGTCTTCGCATCTCAGAACTCACATCATTGAAAGTTGATGAAATATCAGAGCAGTGGACAAGAGTTTTAGGCAAAGGAAATAAACAGAGAGATATTCCGCTCATGCACTCAACAAAGCTTTTACTGGATGAGTACCTAGCAAAAAACTCTCGGGTAAAATTTCTTTTTGAAAAAGATGGCGAAAAATTAAGCGAAAATAGTCTAAGATATATGGTTACTAAAGTCTTTAAAAGAGTTGCCATTAAAGCCACTCCTCATCAGCTTCGCCACTCTTATGCAACAGCTTTGTTGAATAACAGTGCTAGAATCTCTGATGTAAGTGAGTTATTAGGTCACTCTTCTATGGCAACAACACAAATATACACAAAATTAGGAAGTGCATTGAAGCAACAAAATTATAACAAAGCACATCCGCTTTGTATGGCAGATGAATAATGTTTGACATAATCAATAAACTTTTGTACCCTACTATATTTGTAAATATTATTGTAAAACACTCTACTACAGCCGTCTATATAGAAATAATAAAAAATAAAGTTGTTGTTGATTCAGCACAAAAAAGTTTTGAAACCACGGCTGTTGATGAAGAGATGTATGAATTTATAACTTCTTACACAAGAGAATCGCCATTTTATTATATCTCTCTTCTTGACCCGTCAGAGGAGCAGGGGGCGGTTCCTACATGTTCAAAAAATTCTATATGGAATTTTAGCGATTTAAGCAACTCTGAGCATATATGTTTTAATAATAAATGGACATATTATTCCTCCAAGTATGATGTATTGAATTTAGAAAAAAAATATGCAACAATCGGTTTAGACTTTCTCTTTTCGCCTTTTATTATTTTGCATAACTTTTTTATAGATAAGATAGATACGCATAAAGCTATGTATGTATTGATAGAAGAGAGCTACATGTCTTTAGCTATATTTGATAATTCAGAGCTGCTATTTGCACAACATATTGATGTTGAAAACTATAAGCAGAGTGATGAGCTTTCAATGGAAGAGCATAATGAACTAGAAGAAGAAATGGAAGAGTTGGAAGATACTATTGACTTGGATGACTTAGATGCATTAGAGGAATTGGATGATTTTGGAGATATAGAAGATTTAGACACTCTCGAAGAGATGGATGATTTTTCGCAAACGAAGGACTTAGAAGAGGAATTCAAACAAGATGAAGAGATTAAACTATTAGAGAGAGAATCAGAGAATTTTAATGAAGATTATCAAAGATTTTTGCTCATTCAGAGTGCTATAAAATATTTTTACAAAGATGATAAATTTAACAGCGAATTTATAGAAACTATTTATATCGCTGATTCAATAAAAGTAAGCAGAGATTTAAAAAAATATCTTGAAGAAGAGATGTTTTTGAGTGTTTACATACGCCATATGGATTTAGTCAAAGAAATTTGTGAAACAGCAAAGTTGGAGCTT
>JAUSKV010000382.1 GCA_030646745.1 Sulfurimonas sp.
AATTGAACATCTTTATCTGGATTTTTAATGAACTTTATTACAGTGTAATTTTTTTTAACAGCAACCAATTGAGTTTCTTTATCTGGGTTTTTAATGAACTCTATTGCTTTTTCATTTTGATTTACAGCAGCTAGCTGAACTTCGACATCAGGATTATCAATCTTTTGTATTGCATAGTAACTATGTTTTACAGCATCTAACTGCGCCGTTTTTTGGCTTTCATCATTATTAGACAGAGAAGATGCACCACACTCACCCAAACTTAAAACCATCAATCCTATTGTTACTCCACCGATTATACTTCTTTTCATCTATTAGCCTCCCTTATGTGCTTAGATAAATTGTATATTAATAAAACTTATATACCACTTAACTATCATTTACTGGATTTTCCGCAAAAATCTAAAATAAGGATGCAAATAGCATCAATTTAAACTTTAAATTTCACTCAACTTATAAAACAATTTTTTATTTCCACATACCAGAGTTATGCATGCCATGGAAAATCTAGAGTGTTAATTGGTTTGAGTTTTGCATGCCGCAATTGTCGGGAATGTGAAATTAAAAAACTATTTTTAAATATTTAATAAAATTATAAAGCATGCACCGTCTTCCCTGTTTTCTATTTTCAAGCTTCCATTGTGATGCTCTTCTACAATAGTTTTGCACATATGAAGTCCTAATCCGGTTCCATTTTTTTCACTTTTTGTGGAGAAGTAAGGGTTAAATATCTTTGGTAAAATATCCGCTGTAATGCCTCCTCCATTATCACAAATCTCCAAAACAACTTTATCATCACTATCTCTGCATGTAATGGTAATCTTCGGATTTTTTGTCACTTTTTCTTTGAAGTTGTCTTGTGCATTTTTTAAGATATTTAAAATAACCTGCATTATCTCATTGCTGTACAGATTTATTTTATTTTTACTTGTATATTTTTCAACTATCTCTATGCCATCAGAGGCTAAAGAACTTTTGATAATACCAAGTGCCTTATGTAGAGGTTCATTCAACAGCAAAAAATCAGACTCTTTATTCGGCTTATAGAAGTTTCTAAAGTCATCAATGGTATTTGTAAGGTTTTGAACGAATCTATTTATATCTTTGAGTCCATGATTAAAGTAAGCTTGACACTCTTCTCTTCCTTTTTCCTGTTCTAACTCAAATTTTTCCAATTCCAGCTGCATGCTGAGGTTGATAGATGTTGCGGAAATCGCTCCTAGAGGCTGTCGCCACTGATGTGCTATCATACTTATCATCTCACCCATCTGTGCCATCCTGGATTGCTGTAAAAATCTTTCTTCTTGTTTTTTTAATTCTCTTTCATTCTCTTTTTTTTCTGTAATATCTGTTGTGATAAGAAGAATAGTTGT
This sequence comes from Sulfurimonas sp., assembly GCA_030646745.1. Classification (GTDB taxonomy): domain Bacteria; phylum Campylobacterota; class Campylobacteria; order Campylobacterales; family Sulfurimonadaceae; genus Sulfurimonas. Next base: position 1,374 of record JAUSKV010000382.1, read on the forward strand.
TTTGTCTGGCATTAAGATAAGGTCCATTATTACATCAATACTATTTCCATCTTTTGTAAAATAGGATTGTTCATAACCTTCATAGTATCCTTTCTCAATAACTTGATTTAATACTTCTTTTGATTTGTTAACATATTCAAGAGGAGTAAGTGAAAGACAAGTTTTTTGATAAAGCTCATTTTTGTTATAACCGGTCAGCTTTTCATAAGCTCCATTTGTTAATTTAAAAGTAGAATCCAAATCTACAATAGCGATGCCATCTTTTGTTGTTTCAAAAATCGTTGCAAGCAACAGATGTGATCTGTTGATATTTTCAACCTGCTCTGCAACTTGATTTTCTAAACTACTGTTAAGTTCTTCTAAATCATTTTGCAGTGCATGTGTCTTGTTTGTATATTTTCTAAACAATAAGTAGATGGCTAGCAACATCAAAAAATTCATGATATATATAAAATATAAAGATTCATTATATTTTTGAACAAGGAGAGTAATATCTTTTGCAAGAATGGTTTTTGAGACTTCTCTGCCTTTACTATCTTTAAAATTTATATCGTTAAATACAACATATGTTTTATCATCAATATCCATAATTTGATATTTTTTTTCAAGAATTAATTGTCGGTTGATTTTTTCAAAAACAGGTTCACTATTCACAATGGAATAATCTTTGAAATGTCTAAACTCCCTTTTGTCCTTTAAATGTTTTATATCTTCTGTTTTTACAACTATTTGTGCGTTTATACCTATGTTTTTTTTGAGTTCATTATAAAAATAAGCCGGTTCAATCCCATATTCCAATGTACCTAAACACACGTTATCTTTCGTAATTAAAGGAACGGCAATGCGATATGCTGCCCCACCACTTCTTCCAACCTCAAACGCACTTTTTGCTACTCTGTCTTGGTTAACGCTCTCAATCAGAGGTCTAATGTCTGTTACATTGTCATCATAATAATCAGGTTTATGCATTCTCAATATTGTAATGTTTTTGTTATCGTAGAACTGCATTACATGTAAAAATGGCTCTAATGAAGAGTAGGTGTCATAATCAGGTTTTATTTTTTTATAAAGTTCTTCACGAGCTTTTGTTTTAACTAGAGTTTGAAGAGTCTCATCATTTTGATAATGGCTTGAAATAGCAATATATTTTATATTTATATGTGCACTATGGTCTTCTATAATTGAATGTAT
>JAUSKV010000385.1 GCA_030646745.1 Sulfurimonas sp.
TGGCTCGCTCATGGGGCTTTTGACAGTTATGAAAGGGCTTCCGCTTGCTTATAACAAAGATACTCAAGAGGATAAAGAGGGAGTTTTTGATGCTGTTGAGACGGCAGAATTATCTCTTGAAATACTCAAAGAGGCGATTAAAACTATGCAGGTGAAACCTCATAACATGGAAAAAGCTTCTAAAATAGGGCATCTAAGTGCAACAGATTTGGCTGATTATCTGGTTCAGAAGTGTAATATTCCATTTCGTGAAGCCCACTTTATTACAGGCAAGGCAGTTGCAAAAAGTGAAGAGCTAAAAATTGATTTGAGTGACATAGAGCTTAAATATTTACAGGAAATTGATGCTCGAATAGACGAAGATGTACTGAAATTTCTATCTATTACAAACTCCATGAATGCCAGAACATCGGCGGGTGGAACTGCAACCGCTCGAACAAAAGAGCAGTTAGAATATTTTAAAAACTTTTTAGGAGCATAGATGAAAGTAACAGTTTCCCATCAAGATGGAATGAAATTTGAGGCAAAAACAGAGAAAAGCAGTTTCGTAATTGATTGCCCCGTAATCTCTCCTGTTGAGTACTTTTTAGCAGGCATCATCACATGCAGTGCAACTGACATGGTTTTGATACCGAAAAATCAGGGTAAAACCGTAACTAATTTGGTAATAGATGGTGAGGTTGTAAGAAATGAGGAGCAGCCAAGAAAGTTCAATACTCTTCATTTAACCTATAAGTTTAACTCAGATACGGATGATGTATCGGCGGCTAGATGGGTTATGGCTTCGCTTGAGACCTACTGCTCGACCATTAATACCATCCGTGACACAACAGAAATTTCCTATACAATCATTCATAATGGAAAAACTATCCGTGAAAACGAGAAGATGATTTCTGGTGGCGGAAGCAAAATAGATATGGGTGAGATAGAGAGTTGTCCTAGCTGACTACTTGATATTATCCACTCAAATGAGCAAAGCCCATTTGAGTGGCAAGGACAAAAATGTCCTTTGCAATCCCCTAAAGCTACTAGCATAAATGCTGAAGATTTATAAGGTTTTTGCACTTATTTAAAGTAATTAAAGATAACCTTTTGGGTCTGCATCGCTGATGTGTTCCCACTTAAGTTTTGCACCGCCTAATACATGAAAGTGAAGATGTTTGACCTCTTGACCGCCATTTTCACCTATGTTTGTTATAACCCTGTATCCACTCTTATCCAGTCTTGTCTCTTTGGCTATCTCTTGAATAAAAGTTGTCATGCCAGCCATAATCTCTGCATTTACTTCGTTAAAACTATCTACATGAATTTTGGGAATTGCCAAGATATGAACCGGAGCTTTTGGATTAATATCATGAAAAGCTATGAAATTTTCATCTTCTAAAATTATATTCGAAGGTATCTCTTTTTTTACTATTTTACAAAATAAACACATGCACACTTCCTTCTTTTTGAGTAATTGTAGCATAGAAATTTTAATATACTGCGGTTAATGAAGCTATATATAAATTATTTTTGACTATAATCCCCCATAAATTTTATAGTAATGGAGACTCTATTTGAACGAGTGGTATGATGCAATAAAAGAGGCACAGAGTGTTGAAAAACTCGAAGAGATTCGCATATCTGTTTTTGGAAAAAAGGGTGTTTTGGCGGAAGAGTTTGCTAAAATGAAAAATGCCTCGGATGAAGAAAAAGCACAAATTGCAAAAGATTTGAATACTCATAAAAGCTCTCTAATGAATGAGTTTACGGCCAAAAAAATAACTCTGCAAACGCTGCAACTGCAAGAGGCTCTCAAAGCAGAGTATATAGATGTTTCACTTTATAGTGCAAAAAGCAGTGCTGGCGCTCTTCATCCAGTAATGGAGACGATGGATAGAATTGTAGAGTATTTTTCTGCGATGAATTTTGCTGTGAAAACGGGAACTATGGTAGAGGATGATTTTAATAATTTTGAAGCACTAAATTTGCCAAAATATCACCCTGCGCGAGACATGCAAGATACATTCTATTTTAAAGATGAGATGCTTTTAAGAACGCACACCTCTCCGGTTCAGATAAGAACCATGATGAGCACAAAGCCGCCTATTCGCATGATAGCTCCAGGGGCGGTTTTTCGTCGTGATTATGATTTGACGCATACTCCAATGTTTCATCAGGTCGAAGGACTATTGGTGGATGAAGAGGGCAAGGTCTCTTTTGCTAATCTGAAATATATTTTGGAAGATTTTTTAAAGTACATGTTTGGCGATGTAGAGGTGCGTTTTCGCCCCTCATTCTTCCCATTTACTGAGCCATCTGCAGAGGTTGATATCTCTTGTGTTTTCTGTAAAGGAAGTGGTTGCCGTGTCTGTTCAAAGACAGGATGGTTAGAAGTTCTAGGATGTGGAATTGTTGATTCAAATGTATTTGAAGCTGTAAAATATGAAAATGTGAGTGGATATGCTTTTGGACTCGGTGTTGAGAGATTTGCCATGTTGATTCATCAAATTGGTGACCTTCGCTCTCTTTTTGAGGGTGATATTAAATTGCTGGAGCAGTTTCAATGATAGTTACAAGAAGTTGGTTAAATGAGTGGATAGACTTAAAAGGTATATCCACAGAAACGCTGTTAAAAACACTCAACTCTATTGGTTTAGAAGTTGACAGAGTCCATAATTATGAAGTACCAAAAAAGATTGTTTTTGGTAAAGTTTTAGAGTGTGTTAAACATCCGGACGCAGATAAACTTAATATTTGTAAGGTTGATGTCGGAACTAGCATTCGTCAGATAGTTTGTGGTGCTTCGAATGTTAGGGCTGGGCTTACCGTTGTTGTTGCAACGATAGGGGCTGTAATGCCAAACGGTTTAGTTATTAAACCGGTAAAACTTCGTGATGTTGAATCGGATGGAATGATCTGTTCTGCAAGCGAAATCGGTCTTGAGAGTTTTCAAGATGGGATAATGGAGATTGACAGCAGCATCGGAGACTATGTTTTAGGTCAAGAGGTGAGCGAAAATCCTATTTTCAGCGATACTTTGATTGAGATAGAATTGACCGCCAACAGAGGTGACTGCTTAAGTGTAAGAGGCATCGCCAGAG
>JAUSKV010000085.1 GCA_030646745.1 Sulfurimonas sp.
GTTTTTGCGTAAACTCATGTTCTAATTCAAAGACGGCATCTTCCAATACCTCTATGAAAATGACCGCAGAAGTAAGAGCATGAGAAAGAAAATAAAGTGAATCATAATGCTTCATATCAACTGTAAAATCATCTTTCAAACTGACTTTTACACCTTTTGGAAACTCTGTTACAATTCCATTTTGTATCACTAATTTTTCACCCTCAGCAGGCGTGAAAATCTGCGGCTTGCTGAATGCATATTCTCGCGCCAAAAGTGCTTTTATGGCAAAATGTTTATAATGCTCGGTTTTGTTGCCGGGAAGACCAAGTAAACTCAGACGCTCATAAAGCGGATGCTTTGCATCTGCAAGCTCCAAAGTTATCGGCTGCATTATGAATCCTTGTTGATTGCTTGATACCCCTCGGCTTCAAGCGTTTTTACAAGTTCAGGTCCGCCGGTTTTAATGATTTGTCCATCTTGCAATACATGGATGTAGTCCGGATGAATATAATCTAAAATTCTGCTGTAGTGGGTAATAACCAACAAAGTTCTCTCTGTGTTTTTCATCCTGTTTATACCCTCTGAAACTGTTTTTAGGGCATCAATATCCAAACCTGAATCAATCTCGTCCAAGATAATAATCTCAGGTTGTAAAATTTCCATTTGTAAGATTTCATTGCGTTTCTTTTCTCCACCCGAAAAGCCGTCATTAAGCGCGCGGGATATCATGTCGGGTTTCATACCCAACTGTTCAACATGTTGACGCATGAGCTTCAAGAACTCTGCCGCATTGGTCTCTTTTTTGCCCTCATGTTTTTCTTTTTCGTTAAGTGCCGTACGCAGAAAATAGGTGTTGTTTACACCCGGAATCTCGACTGGATTTTGAAAACTCAAAAAGATGCCATTTAAAGCACGCTCTTCCGGAGATGTTTCTAGAATATTTTTACCCTTATAAAGAATTTCTCCCTCTGTTACTTCTACATCAAAATGCCCTACTATTGCCTTAGAAAGGGTTGATTTTCCGGAACCGTTTGGTCCCATAATAACATGAATTTTCCCTTTTTCAAGCTCAAGATTTAATCCTTTTAATATAACTTTATCACCGATTTTCGCATGTATATTTTTAATGTTCATCATCCTACACTTCCTTCAAGCGTTAAATTTAAAAGTTCTTTTGCTTCAACGGCAAACTCCATAGGCAACTGTGCAAAAACCTCTTTGCAGAAACCATGGACTATCATAGAAACAGCATTTTCTTCACTGATACCGTGCTGGCGGAGGTAAAAGAGCTGTTCATCATTTATTTTCGAAGTCGTTGCTTCATGTTCTATCTGAGCTTGTGCATTATGAGATTCTAAATACGGAAAGGTATGTGCCCCGCACCCAGAACCGATAAGCAGACTGTCACACTGGCTAAAATTGCGTGCTCCGGATGCATTTGAAGCGACTTTGACCCATCCCCGATAACTGTTTTGCCCTTTCATGGCGGAGATACCTTCGGAAATAATAGTCGAGCGGGTATTTTTACCAAGATGAAGCATCTTCGTACCCGTATCTGCCTGCTGTGCTTTGGATGTAACTGCAACGGAATAGAACTCTCCTACAGAGTTATCGCCCTTAAGGATACAGCTCGGATATTTCCAAGTAATAGAGGAATCGGTTTCAACTTGTGTCCATGAGATTTTTGAGTTTTCACCTTCGCAAAGTCCCCGTTTTGTAACAAAGTTGTAAATCCCGCCTTTGCCCTCTTCATCACCCGGATACCAGTTTTGAATCGTAGAGTATTTTATCTCTGCATTCTTTTTGACTATCAGTTCTACAACTGCCGCATGAAGCTGATTTTCATCACGCTGCGGCGCTGAACATCCCTCATTGTAAGATACATAACTTCCCTCATCTGCGATAATCAAAGTACGTTCGAACTGTCCTGTATTTTTGGCATTGATACGAAAGTATGTGGAGAGTTCCATAGGGCATCGAACCCCTTTTGGGATATAGACAAATGTTCCGTCTGTGAAAACGGCGGAATTGAGTGCTGCAAAATAGTTGTCAGTCATGGGAACAACGGAAAACAAGTATTCTTGAACAAGCTGAGGATGTTCCCGCATCGCTTCAGAGATGGAACAAAAGATAATTCCTTTTTCCTGAAGTGCTTGGGAGTAAGTAGTTTTCACTGAAACAGAATCAAAAATAGCGTCAATTGCTATGCCCTGAAGCATCTTCTGCTCTTCAAGCGGAATGCCGAGTTTTGCATACGCATCAAGAACTTTTTCATCTACATCATCAAGGCTGTTGGGTGCTTTTTTTGGAGCTGAGAAATAAGAGATACTTTGATAATCGATTGGTTTATAATGTGTATGCGCCCAATGCGACTCCTTCATTTTTTCCCATTTATGCAGAGCTATGATGCGTATATCTGTCATCCACTGAGGTTCATTTTTCTTGAGAGAGATAAATCTAAGCACACTCTCATTTAAGCCGGGAGGCGCTGTATCTGATTCAACATAGACTGTAAACCCTAGTTTATAATCTTGAGCAAGAATCTTATCAACTTGATTTTGTGCCATGGGAATTCCTTAATTAACTTCTATTGCGTCAGTATGGATTCATTAAGATTAACATTAATTTATAGAATTTGCCCGATTTCAATAAATTAATCTATAGTATTATCTATTTTTTAACAAAATTTTACCTAAAGACTATGGAGAAATTATGAAGAAAGATAAAAATAAAATCCAATTAATTTGTATTTTTATTTCAAAGTATGCAGTAGATATTTCTAAAAATCGTTTATTCTTGTATTTAAGGGGATGTTTAAAAAAAAAACTTTTAAGCCATCTTATCGGTGGTGTAAATTTTTGATGAATAAAGAGAACATTATAGCTTATGAACAAGCTTTTTTCAGTTGTTTTTAAATATATTTCTTTTTGCCTTTACTGTTTTTTATTTCTATATTTCATCCACAAAAATTGCATCTAGCAAGCCATCCACAAACTCATATTTGTCAAACGGAGTTAAGTTTTGGGGCTGTTCACCTGTGCCTACGAAAAGTATAGGAAGTTCAAGAGCGTAGGCAATAGAAAAAATGCTACCACCCTTCGGCGTGCCATCAAGTTTTGTAATGATAATTCCGTCTATCCCTATCATCTCATTAAAGGCTTTGGCTTGCGCTATTGCAGAGTTTCCCTGTGTTCCGTCTATTATAAGAATAGTTCTATGAGGAGCACCGCTGTGGGCTTTTTCGCAGATTCGCTTTATCTTTTTTAGTTCATTTGCCAAGTTTGTTTGGGTATGCAGTCGTCCTGCCGTATCGATTATAACATTGTCAAAATTTTTAGATTTTGCTGAATCTATCGTGTCGTATGCAACTGCAGAGGAGTCATGACCTTGTTTAGAAGAAATAATTGGTATGTCGAGCTTATTTGCCCAAAGGGTGAGCTGTTCAATTGCTGCGGCACGAAAAGTGTCTCCAGCGCCAAGCATTACCTTCTTCCCCTCACTCTTATATTTTGCAGCTAGTTTTGAGATAGTTGTAGTTTTTCCTGCTCCGTTTACGCCTACGATAAGCTCAACAAATGGAGCAATAAACTCAGGTTCTTTATACGATGTATAAGCTAGAGTTGCCAGTAGTTTAGAGCGTAAAATTTCTCTTGTTACTTTTTCTTGATAAATTTCACTTATGATTTTTTCAACCAAATCATATGCAACATCCGCTTCAAGTAAAATATCCTCTAACTCTTCTTTAGTAAAAGATATTTTTCTTTTTGGTACGACTATTTTTATTGCATCTACGGTCTTAGCAAGAGATTTTTTTATAAATCCAAACATAAAGTACTGCCTACTTCCCTAATGCTTGTTTAATGTCACTCTCAATAAACTCTTCTTGTACGGCACCTAAGTAATGTTTAATTAATTGACCGTCTTTATACATAACCATCAAAGGAATAGGAAATCTTTCTCCTAATTTTAATGCTGTAGCTATCGCATCAACAAAACGACGATTCTGATCAGAATTGACTAAAGTGTATTTAGCTTTATACTCTTTACTGAACTCTTGTAGTTTATCGTTTGTTATCCCATCCTCTATTGTTACACCGATAATAACAAGGTCATCTTTAAATTTACTTTGAAGTGAACTAAGATGCATCGCCGAACCTTGGCAAGGTGGACACCATGTTGCAAATATATCGAAGATAATTACTTTGCCCTTTGCACTTTCTATGGCAAATCCAGTTGCTCCCTCTTTTACAACTATCTCTTCATTTTTTAAACTTTTAAGCACATACTCTTGTGTGGAAACCATAGTACTCGCGGTACTTGTATTTTTATCTTCTTTAGCTTTGTCGTCACTACAGCCATTAAATAGAACTGCAGATATAAATATTGCGGAT
>JAUSKV010000013.1 GCA_030646745.1 Sulfurimonas sp.
TTCTGCGTGCATATCACAAGGCGGGTAATATTGCAATCGAAGTGCGTGATGACGGACGCGGCATAAATAGAGAAAAGGTCTATGCCAAGGCGCTTGAGAGAGGCATCATAGCTAAAGATGATGTACTGAGCGATCAGCAGATATATGGACTTATCATGCAGGCTGGTTTTTCTACTGCCGATGTTATCAGCGATATCTCCGGTCGTGGAGTCGGTTTGGATGTTGTCAGATCTTCCATTGAGAAGCTGCAGGGAAAAGTTGAGATAGATTCCAAAGTAGGAGAAGGTTCTGTATTTACAATTTTACTGCCTCTGACGCTGGCGATTATTGACGGCATGATAGTGAAGAGTGCGGGTGACATGTTTATTATCCCAACACTAAGCGTTGTTGAGTCGTTTATACCGGCAAAAGGTATTGTTCATACTGCAAGAAACAAGGGAGAGTTTGTTGACCTTCGCGGAGAGATGATTCCCGTTATGCGTCTCAATGAGATATTAGGAATCAATGATAAACGACCTGAAATTTGGGAGTCAACTCTGATTTGCGTTGAGAGCGAAGATGGCAAATATGCACTCTTAATTGATGACTTGGTTGGACGTCAACAAGTGGTTATTAAGCCCCTAGGCAAAGCACTTGCCAAACTAGAGGGAATTACAGGCGGTGCAGTTATGGGTAATGGAGATATCGCTCTTATCTTAAATGTTGACGCACTCTTTAAGATAAAAGTCAATTAACACATGATTCAATTAAAGAAAAAAGAGTTTGACCTCTTCAGAGAGCTTGTCTATAACAGGTTGGGCATCTCTCTAAGTGACCAAAAAGTCTCGATGATGCAATCAAGACTTGGTAAACTGGTTCATCAAAAAGGTCTTGGCAACTACATGGAGCTTTATGAATATTTTGTTCATCATAGCGGAAGTGCCGTGGATCATGAACTTGAAGATGCTATCACTACCAATGTGACCTCTTTTTTTCGTGAAAAAGAGCAGTGGGTTTATTTTAAAGAGTATATAAAAAACACTCTCTTAAAAAAAGAGAAAAAGAAACTTCGCATCTGGTCAAGTGCATCCTCTAGCGGTGAGGAGCCTTACAGTATCGCCATTTTCTTGCATGAGAATATACCCAATATTAAGAGATGGGATATTAAGATATTGGCTACGGATATCTCTGAAGAGATTTTAAAAAAAGCGATGCATGGAGTTTATTCTGAAAAGTCCATGGAAGGATTGTCTCACAATCTTATACAAAAATATTTCACTCTACAAAAGAGCGGGACATCAAAAGAGTTTACGGTGAATGACTCTATAAAAAAAATGATTACATTTAGAAAGTTTAATCTGGTGTACGGAAACTACGGCATGTTTTCCAATCCCATTGATATAATTTTCTGTCGTAATGTAATGATTTATTTTGATAAAGCAGTGCAGACACAGATTAATATACATCTCGCATCACTTTTACAAAGTGGGGGATTATTATTTATCGGTCACTCTGAATCTATTCCTCCGAGTGTTAAAAACTTAAAGTTAGTCAAATCATCCATCTATATGAAACAATAAGGAAGCACCATGGAAATTATAAATATCAGTGATCAGGAACTTTTAAAAGAGATAGGACGAAGGTTTGAGGAGAAGAGTGCTTCCATTGCAGAGATGGAGTTTATGACAAAAAAACTTCTTGAAATGAACGAGAGAAGCAAAGAGGTTGAGGCGGCAAAAAGCTACTTTTTATCACTTATAAAAAATGAATTTAACAATCCTCTCTCTTCCCTTTTGAGTCTTGCAAAAAAGATTAAAAAAGATGTGGATGTTGAGCGGCTCGATGCCATAGGCTCTATGATGCGCAGTGAACTCACCTATCTGGATTTCAGTTTGAAAAACATCTTTGCAGCTTCTGAAATAGAGTATGGCGAGATGGGAAATGATTTTGCGCGTATCACTCCAGAAGATGTGGCGGATGAGACCATAGAGTATTTTGGGCACCTTATCAAAGAAAAATCACTCACCGTGCGGGTGAAGAATAGTATTGGAGACAAGATGGTGACAGATGGGCAGAAGCTCTATCTTATACTTCTTAATCTTCTCTCGAATGCATGTGAATACTCTTATCCTAACGCGGATATCAATATTATTTTTGCATCAGAGAATGGTTTTTATACATTGCGGGTTGAGGATTTTGGAGAGGGAGTTTATGAGGCGCATAGCAAAAATATCTATAACCGCTTCTATAAGCACAACACCGGAAAAACACGCCCGGGGCAAGGTCTTGGTCTTGGTCTGAGTGTTGTAAAAGAGCTTGCAGAGTCACTCGATGGCTCCATTGACCATTTTAGTGAAGATGACAAAACAGTATTTTTGGTAAAACTCGCTCACAAAGATAAGGCAAGTCTATCGCTTTCAGAGGGGCTTGGTTCGGATGAGTTCTTTACTGAGACTTCAGACAATGGATTGATGGAATTCTAATGCTGATTAAGAAATTTATTCATGTCGGTGAGTTTTACATCGGAGTAAGACCGACTGAAATAAGTACAATTTTAGGTTCATGTATTGCCGTATGTATTTATGACAAAGTAGAGATGATTGGCGGTATGAACCACTATCTTGTACCTCTTTGGAACGGCAATGGTCTTCAAAGCCCGAAGTATGGGAACATAGCCATTCATAGACTGGTTGAGGGAATGCTCAATGTTGGTTGCTCTCTTAACAACATGGAAGCAAAAGTATTTGGCGGCGCAAATGTAATAGATACTATTGCACAAGAGAATATGATGGTTGGACGCAAAAATATTATTATTGCTAAAGAGATACTCAATGAGTATAAAATTCCAATTGTCGCACAGGACGTCGGTGGCGCTCAAGGCAGACGCATTCTTATGGTAAGCAATTCAGGTAAGATAATGCTCAAGTATATAAAAGAGAGTGAATAATGGGTATCAAGGTCTTAATAGTAGATGACAGCGCTACGGCTAGAGCGGTTTTGACGGATATTTTGTCAAAAGACCCTGACATAAGTAGTGTTGAGACAGCTGTAGATGCCTATGTTGCACGGGACAAGATTCTTAAATTCAAACCCGATGTTATCTGTCTGGATGTAGAGATGCCTCGGATGGATGGTATAACATTTTTAAAAAAATTGATGCAATACATGCCAACTCCCGTTGTTATGGTTTCATCACTGACACAAAAAGGAGCAAGAACAACACTTGATGCCCTTGAAGCGGGTGCCATAGATTTTGTGGCGAAACCGCACTCCAATATTTATGACGGCTCGAATGAGATACGCGTGGAGTTGTTGGCGAAGGTAAAAGCAGCTGCGCGGGCAAAGGTGCAGCTAACACATGTTGATATCACAAAAATTCAGCCCCTGACCTATCACGGCGCACTCTCAGAGACAACTCAGAAGATTGTGGCGATTGGTGCATCCACAGGCGGAACCGAAGCTCTCAAGGATGTTTTAGTTCAGTTACCCAGAAACAGCCCCGGGATTATTATAGTACAGCACATGCCTGCCAACTTTACCGGACAGTTTGCAGAACGACTCAATTCACTCTGTGCAGTAGAGGTAAAAGAGGCAAGAAACGGTGACACTATAGGTATCGGTCAAGTACTTTTAGCTCCCGGTGATATGCACATGGTACTGCGCCGTTCTGGGCACCGCTATTATGTGCAACTGGGAAGCGGTGAAAAAGTGAGCGGCCACAGACCCTCGGTAGATGTACTTTTTAACTCTGTTGCCAAGAGTGCCGGTTCAAATGCCGTAGGTGTTATTTTGACAGGAATGGGAAGCGATGGAGCAAAGGGAATGTTAAACATGCACAATGTAGGTGCACGAACCATAGGGCAGGATGAAAAAAGTTGTGTTGTTTACGGCATGCCAAGAGTTGCTTATGAATTGGGCGGTGTTGATATACAAACCTCGCTCCAAAATATTCCTAAAAAAATTCTTGAATTAATCGGGGAAGAGGAGAGAGCTTAAAATGAAATCATTTACTGAAATTATGGGTCTTACAAAAAAGTATAATGTACTTTATGTGGAAGATGAAGAGAGCATTAGAACCAACATGGTAGATTTCTTTGGAAAAATTTTTAATCAAGTATTTGTAGCGGTCGATGGTTTGGATGGATTAGAAAAATTTCATAAAAACAAGATTGATTTTATTATCAGTGACATTCAGATGCCGAATATGAGTGGACTTGAAATGGTGAAAATCATACGAGAACATTCTAGCGATATTCCAATCGTCATTACAACAGCTTTTAATGAACAGGATTTTTTTATAAAATCGATAGATTTAAAGGTTGATAAATATATACTCAAACCCATGAATTTGGAGCATGTTAGAGAAGTTCTTTATGATATTTCTAAACTTTTATTTGATAGAGCGCGTGCAAAAGAGCTGGAGATTTTACAAATAAAAGAGAAAATCAATCGTATTTCTGACCAGCTTATTACGAAAATAGCAGATGGCTTTCCTAACCCTTGCATTATTTTTAACGGCGAAGATGTACGTTATATTAATGATGCTTTCTGCAACCTATTTCAAGAGGATGAGTTTGAGAAATTTTTACAAAAGACAATAAGCGTAAAGGATCTCTTTAGCAAAAGAGAGGGCTTTTTAGATTCTCTTGAGGGTTATGATGATAAGAATAAAGTAAAAAACAGGGTCACAATAGAAGGACAAAAGGGGCGTAAAATCTATAGTGTCATTAAACGCGACATTGATATCGGCATGGATTCTCATCTGAGTCAAATGTACACGCTCAATGATATTACTTGGGAAGAGTATCAAAAAATAAAAATCAAGAACTACTCTGAGCTTTTAGAAGAGATTATCTTTAATAACAGATACCATGTCTGTCCAAAAAAAGAGGTTGAGACAGTAGAAGATGGTTCGAAATCAACTACAAACCCTTCTGCCTCCACAACTTCTAAAATGAAAATCAGCGACCAAGAAAATGCACTGCTACGACGCTCTCACCTCTATAAAACATCGGCTAGCGAATATGTGAAAGAGCTTGATGATGAGATAATCAATGAACTTCAAGAGCTTGAGCAGTTAGGTCAAGAGTTTAAATACAGCGCAAAAGTATTTCAGGACGATAAAGATATCGCAACAATTGATGAGATAGTAATTTATTTATCCAAATATGCCCATGTAATCAATCTTTTATTTGAATTTGAAGATCTCTCTTATGCTGTGCGTTCTCTTTCTGAATTGTTGAGCTCTGTAAAAGAGAAAGAGCTTGATGATAAAGATATAAGAAAGATAGCACTTTTTCTTTCAACTATAGAGTCTGATCTTGCTGACTGGTATCAACTTATTTTTATAAAGCAAAGTGCTCAGGATATTCACTATCTTGATAGCTCACTCTTTAGCGCATGTCTGCAAATTGAACTGATTTTGTCTTCTGATATCAACGAGATGGAATCAGAAGAAGATGGTTTAGAGTTATTTTAGGTTAAGGAGGATTCATGTCACTGGTTAACGATAGAAATAGCGAAGAAAATCGTCTAAAAGAGATAATCCAATCTTTACAAGTCATAATAGAAGAGAAGATTAAAGAGCTTCATGAAAAGGAATATCTGCTTCTAGAACAAGCTAAACTCGCACAGGTGGGAGAGATGCTTAACATGATTGCCCATCAGTGGAGACAACCGCTCAACGCTCTTAGTGCCTCGGCTATAAATCTCTCTTTTAAGAATGAGCTTAATTTGCTCACGAGTGAATCAATCGAAGAGACAAGCAAATTTATTCAAAAAGAAACACTGACGATGTCAGGAATTATAGACGATTTTATGGAATTTAATAAAAGTGATATAAACAGAGAATTTTTTCTTTATGAAGCCGTAAACGAAGCAATAAAAATGATTACCCCGCAGCTGAGAAATAAATCAATTTTGTTAGAAACAGAGATAGATAAAGAGTTAAAAGTGTTTCACAACATCAAAAGTATTGAGCATGTCCTACTAAATATCATAACAAATGCAAAAGATGCTTTTGAGGGCAAAGATGAGACAACAGAGAAAAAAATAAAGATTTCGGCTCAATATGATGCAAAAGGTATCCGATTAGATATTGAAGATAATGCCGGGGGAATTCCTGAGGAGATTATGAATAAGATTTTTGACCCCTACTTTACTACCAAAGCCAAAGGCAAAGGCACAGGAATTGGACTTTACATGTCAAAATTAATGGTGGGAAACGTAGCCGGAGCATCTTTAAGTGTTCAAAGCAAAAATGGCAATACGGTTTTCTCTGTTCTATTTAATCTATGAAGAGGGTGATAATGAATATTTTTATTGCTTATTGTTAATTAAATTTATTACTATTACACTTCGGAGAAGTTAAAATGTTATTGGCTACCATATTCAAAGCAGATGGGCACCTTAAGAGCGAATCAAACAAAAAGGAAAAACAGTAATGAAAGCTAGAATGACAATTAAGAAACAACTGGTTATAGCACTTTTAGTTGTAGGGATTACACCCTTTGTTGTGATGGGTATAACATCCTATATGAAATCAAGCGACGCACTGAGTCAAGAGGCAACCGCTAAGATGGAGATGGCAAGAGAGCTGAAAAAAGCTCAGCTTCAAACCTATGTAAAATTGATAAACGGCGCTATCTCAGTATTGGGAAGCAGTGCAGATGTAAACACTATGTTTGATGCTCTCGTAGCGCAGCACCACAAGCATAATGTAGGTGCTGAGGATCCATTTGCTATTACAGGAGAAGCTGAAGTTCAGGCAATATACAAAGAGTATGACGCCTACTTTAAACGTTTTATGGAGAGTTACGGTCTCTATGATCTCTTTATAGTTTGTAAACCGCATGGTCATGTTATGTACACTGTTTCCAGAGAGTCTGATTTGGGGCAAAATTTAAAAACCGGAACTCTGCGCGATAGCGGTTTGGCTGCAGCATGGGAGGGTGTAGTCTCTCAACGCCGTACCGTATTTATAGATATGCGTCCATATGCACCTAGCAACGGGGATCCGGCTATGTTTATGGGAACACCTATCCTTGATAAAGCCGGTGAGATGAAAGGTGTTGTTATTGTTCAGCTAAGTGAAAAAGCACTCAATGAGATAATGAATGAAAGAACAGGTATGGGCAAATCTGGGGAAACCTATCTTGTAGGTGCAGATAAATTAATGCGTAGCGACAGTTTTCTTGATCCGACAAATCACTCTATAAAAGCCTCTTTTAAAAATCCCTCTGCAGGTTCTGTAAAAACTGAAGCAACAACTGCTACTGCTGCGGGACAGAGTGGTACGAAAATTATTATCGACTACGATGGACATCCTGTTCTTTCATCTTACACAACGGTGGATGTATTTGGTGTTAAGTGGTCACTCATAGCTGAGATTGATGAGTCAGAGGTGTTTGCGGCTGTAATCAGCCTGCGTAACAATGCCATGATTATGGGATTAGTTTTTCTGGGACTTATTATTGCATTAGCACTGTTTCTGGGTC
>JAUSKV010000031.1 GCA_030646745.1 Sulfurimonas sp.
TTACTCTGGATAGGTTGGTTTGGATTTAACGGCGGAAGCGTCGGCTCAATTTCGAGTGTAGAAAATGCAAACATAGTTGCAAAAACTATTATGAATACAAATACGGCTGGGCTTGCAGGTGCAATTATTGCGGGAGTTATTATGTATGTCAGATACAAGCTCTTCGATATTACAATGATACTAAACGGTGCGTTGGGCGGACTTGTAGCTATCACGGCAGGTCCTGATTTGTTTAACATGTATGTACCAATTTTAGTTGGTGCAATCGGCGGCGCTTTGGTTGTTTTTGCAGTACCGGTTTTTGATAAGTTTAAACTTGATGACCCGGTCGGTGCTCTTTCTGTTCACTTGGTAAATGGAATTTGGGGAACTCTGGCAGTAGGTATTTTTGTAGAAAAAGTCTCATTTTTGGAGCAGTTAAAAGGTGTAATTATTGTAGCAGTTTTTGCATTTAGCGTATCTTTTATAATTATATACATTATAAATAAATTTGCTAAATTTAGAGCTACGGATGATGAACAGCAAGAGGGCATGGATGTAAACGAGTGCGGTGTAGAAGCGTATCCTGAATTCAAAAGAGCTATTTAATTGATGTTACACATCTAAACGAACGCATCCGTTTAGATGGTAGGGACAAGATGTCCCTACCATCTAAAGCTACGAAAACAAGAGAATTGCTTTTCGCAAAGCGAAAATGTTTCTTTAGTAAAACTTTGTTTTTCGAGAATTACAGAGTGTTTCTCACATTTCCAAAAATAAGTTCTACAATGCCTGTTTTAACAAAAATATAAAAAACATTTAGATACTATCCTCTTTATGATTAGACACTCAAGCTCTTTTATTATCTCTCTGGTTTTACATTCTGCTTTTTTTTTACTGCTCTTTTTTTCTTTAAAAACTGTTATACATGAGACAAAAAAAGAGGAAATTGTGTGTGTGAAGTTATGCAATGTAGTTTATGAAGAAAAAATTGAGCAAAAGCCTATGGCAGAAACACTCCCTCATGCCAAGCCTGAAATAACTCCGCAAAAAATAGAAAAAAAAGTAACTCCAAAAGCAAAAGAAGCACCAAAGAGAGTGGAAACAATAAAAACTGTTCCGGTAGTTCAAGAGATGCCAAAAGAGACAGTAGAAGAGAAAACTGTTGCTAAAGAGGTAGATACCGCAGAGCAGACTCCAACCCCATCTTTAGAGAAATCAAAAGAGCAAATAACAAACAGATTAGAGCAGGATTATCTAGAAGAGCATCTGCAAAAGATAGTAAAATTACTGCAAGAAAATCTTTACTATCCTCGTTCAGCCAGAGAAAGGGGAGTTGAGGGCGAGGTAGTTGTAAAATTTATGATAACAGAGAAGGGAGATGTTCAAGGCGTAGAAGTTCTCTCTTCAAAGAGTGAAATGCTTTCAAATGCAGCGATTAAAACCATAGAAAATCTCTCAGGCAGTTTTCCAAAACCAAAAGAAAATTTACATTTGCAGCTGCCGATAAGTTATAGTTTAAAATAGTTTGAGTGTGATTGAATTTAAGAAGTGATTTAGTTGGTGACCCCAAGGAGAATTGAACTCCTGTAACATGGATGAAAACCATGGATCCTGACCGCTAGACGATGGGGCCAACTATTTGTAAAATGGTGTCCTGTGATGGATTCGAACCATCGGCCACATCATTAAAAGTGACGTGCTCTACCAGCTGAGCTAACAAGACTTAACAAACATTTCTGTTTGTGGACGCGAATTATAGACAAATAGTTTTTATATGTCAAGAAAAAATAAAAATCTTTAAAGATTTTGAAGTTTATTGTCAAGATAATAAAAAAAAGTGAATTCTCTTAATCTTTATAATGCCCGAAGAAGAAATTTTTAAGATTAATTACTTTAAGCAATATTTTCAAAAGAGACGCTACAATTCATCTTTAGAATTTCTTCTATTAAGTTTTTTTTCGTAAAAAAATTCAAAAATTTAGGAAAGTGATGCGTATTCTTTTAAATATATTTTTTTCTGACCTAATAAACTCTTTAAAAGATCTTTTACCAATTGTTATTGTGGTTGGTCTCTTTCAAATTTTCGTTATTCAATCAGTTCCGATGAATATCACAAGTATTATTTTGGGTTTTGCTATTGTCGCCTTTGGCTTAGCCGTTTTTATCCGTGGGCTTGAAGTTGGAATTTTTCCTATCGGTGAAAATTTGGCACATGACTTTGCAGCAAAAGGTTCGTTGGTGTGGTTGCTACTTTTTGCCTTTATGCTCGGTTTTTCGACGACAATTGCAGAACCTGCTCTTATAGCCATAGCAAACAAAGCGTCTGTAATTAGTTCTGGACAAATCGATGCTTTTTGGTTGCGTGTTACTGTGGCACTGTCGGTTGGTTGCGCTATTGCCCTTGGAGCATATAGAATTGTTGCAGGACACCCTATCCACTACTATATTATTGCCGGCTATGTTCTGGTTGTGGTTGTTACTTTTTTTACTCCTAAAGAAATTATAGGTCTTGCATATGACAGCGGCGGAGTAACGACATCTACTGTCACTGTCCCTCTTGTTGCAGCATTGGGAATCGGTTTGGCATCAAGCATCAAAGGAAGAAACCCGATGATTGACGGCTTTGGTCTTATTGCATTTGCATCTCTGACACCAATGATCTTTGTTCAGGTCTATGGAATTGTAGTTTACTCCTTTGTGGGGGATGCATCGCAGCTTCTTGTTACTGAAGCTTCCACGGCAGAA
>JAUSKV010000041.1 GCA_030646745.1 Sulfurimonas sp.
GGCGATAGAAACACGCCGACTATCTCCTATGCCTTGTACAGCCCAAAATTTCACTACGATGCAAAGAAAAAAGAGTACATCGGCGGACTTTTTTATGATGGCAGAGCGCACACACTTGAAGAACAAGCAGAAGGTCCACCGCTCAATCCTGTGGAGATGGCACTCCCTTCTAAAGAGTTTTTGGTCGAGCATCTCAAAAATGATACTGCTTACAACAGAGAGTTTACAAAACTCTATGGCAAAGATATATTTAATGATGCCAACAAAACCTATGCAAGTGTCGCAAAAGCGATAGCGTCGTTTGAGAGAACAGAGCAGTTTGCACCTTTTGATAGTAAATATGATAGATATTTGCGAGGGGAGTATGATTTAACGCCTCTTGAAGATTTGGGTCGAACCCTCTTTTTTAGTAATAACAATACCAATTGTGTTTCTTGTCACATGCTAAAAACAGAGGATGCACCCAAAGAGACCTTTACAAATTATCAGTACCACAACATCGGCGTACCTCAAAATCATACGCTCATGTCCAAAAATGTGGTAGATGCAAAAACTTTTAGAGACCATGGTCTTGCCAAAAACTCCGGCGTAAACAATCCGCTTCACGATGGCAAAATTAAAGTCCCCACCCTTAGAAACATTGCGGTGACAGCCCCTTACATGCATAACGGAGTTTTTCAGAAGCTCTCAACTGTTGTAGAGTTTTATGATAAATATGCAAATGAGCAGAGAACAATCAACCCTGAGAGTTCCAAAAAATGGGAAGATGCCGAGATAGCAGTGGGTGCAAAAGATAGAGAGCTTCTTAAAAAAGCCAAACCCTTAAATGAGAGAAAAATAAAAGCCCTCGTTGCATTTATGAACACACTCACAGACAAAAGATATGAACATTTAATAAAAGAAGAGAACTAACCATGCTCAAAACAATTATTATTTTTGCACTTTTTGCAACTTTTTCGTATGCGAATGAGATTGTGAATGTCTATTCACACAGACACTACGAGGTGGATAAACAGCTCTACAAAAAGTTTGAGCAACAAAGTGGCATTGAGGTAAATCTCATCAAGGCGAGTTCGGCAGAGCTTATCAAACGGATTGAAAAAGAGGGAGCTTATACCAAAGCAGATGTCCTTCTCACCACAGATGTCGGTATGCTCGAACTTGCAAGAAGCAAAGGAATCTTTCAGAGCATCGATTCAAAATTTCTAAACGAGACGATTCCACTCCACCTCAAAGACAAAGAGAACTCTTGGTTTGGACTCACAAAAAGAGCCAGAGTCATCACATATAACCTCGATGCTATTTCTAAAGAGGAGCTCACAAACTACGAGGCACTCACAGAACCAAAATACAAAAATAGAGTGGTTATCACAAAATCAAATGAAGTCTATAACCAATCTCTTTTAGCCTCTTTTATAGTCCAAAATGGTGAAGAGCGTGCTCTGATGTGGGCAAAAAAGATGAAAGAGAACATGGCAAGAAAACCAACAGGTGTAGATAAAGACTCTCTTCGAGCCGTAGCAGCTGGAATTGGCGATGTAGCAGTTGTAAATACCTACTACATCGGGCAGATGAAAAATGAAAAAAACAGCTCCGATAAAGAAGCTGCTGACCTTATCGGCGTATTTTTTCCAAATCAAGGTGCAAACGAGAGAGGTACGCATATCAATGTCTCGGGAGCCGGAGTTGTCAAAGAGAGCAAAAACAGAGCCAATGCCATAAAATTTATAGAGTTTTTGGCAAGTGTCGAAGCCCAAGAGGAGTTCTCAGCAGTCAATTTTGAGTATCCTGTCAATGAAAAAGCGAAAGTCTCTGATTTACTTCTCTCATGGGGAAGTTTCAAAGAGGATACTACATCTTTGTATGAAATCGGAACAAAAAACAGTAATGCAGTCAAAATATTTCATCAAGTTGGTTGGGACGAGTAGTGCGAAGCATTTTTAATAGGTATATTTTAAGCTCTAGCTTTATTATATTTATTCTCCTCCTACCGATACTCTCCATCGCCATCTATTCCTATGGAGGAGAGAGCGACACGCTCAAACACCTCAGCGAAACAGTCCTTTGGGGATATATTTTCAACACTTTTAAACTTATCTTTTTTGTCTCCCTCCTCTCTCTTTTATTTGGAGTGATGAGTGCTTATATTACGGTGTTTTATACTTTTAGATTTGTCTCTCTCTTTTCTATTTTACTTGCTCTGCCTTTTGTAATTCCGACCTATATTTTGGGTTATATTTATAGTGATATCTTAGGTTTTTTTGCTCCTTTGCATCTCTTACTTATGAAATTTAGCATTGTAGATAAGAGCTATTTTGATGTTTTACAACTCAACAGCGTCGTGATTATTCTCTCACTTGGGCTTTATCCCTACATCTATCTCATCGTAAAATCATCCTTTTTAAAGAGCTCTTCGGCTCTACTTCACCCTGCACTCTCACTTGGGAAAAGCTCTTTTGGGCTCTTTTTTGAGGTGATTTTACCACTCTCAAGAGTCGCTATTGTAGGAAGTCTCTCTTTAGTAATTATGGAAGTAGTCAATGAGTATGGAACTGTTTCCTACTACGGTGTGGACACGCTCAGCACGGCAATCTACACTTCATGGTTTGGTTTAAATGACCCAAAAAGTTCTGCTTATTTGAGCATTTTTGCCATGAGCATTATCTTTGTACTTCTTGGCATTGAGAAATACTCTCGCAATGGAAGCAGTTACAAAAGTGAAGCTATCTCCAAAGAGCTCAAAAAAAAAGAGTTGAAGGGGTTTACAAAACTTTTTGTTTACCTCTTTTTATCTTTTCCTATTCTTTTTGGCTTTCTTATCCCTTTTATCTGGATACTTTTTTACTCACTCAAATATGCTACAAAAGTGATAGATGATGCATTTTTGGAAGTAATACTCCACAGTTTTATCTCTTCGAGCATCTCCGCTTTTATCATCATGTTTTTGGCTTTTTTTATCGCCTACAGTGTTCGCATACACAACAACAACGCTACAAAATACCTCACAAAAATAGCTGGTATCGGCTACTCCATTCCAGGAGTTGTCATAGGAATCGGGGTTATCTCTTTGCTTGGAGATTTGGACAACTTTCTTATCAAACTCTTCTCTTTGGATGAGCTTATTTTGAGCGGAACACTCTTCGCGATTTTCTTTGGGTATGTTGTGCGATTTTTGGCCGTTGGATTAAACATGAGTGAATCAAGCTTTGAGCGAATCAGCATCAACATTAACAAGGCTTCGAGAAATCTGGGGCTTTCCTACTGGCAAACGCTTCTAAGAGTTGAGTATCCACTCATGAAAAAAAGTCTGCTTTTTGGTTTTTTACTTGTTTTTGTAGATATTATCAAAGAGTTGCCGCTCACTCTTGTTTTGCGACCATTCAACTACGAAACACTCTCAACAAAAACTTATGAGTACGCTGCAAATTCGATGATAAAAGAGAGTTCACTCTACGCTCTCATCATCGTGATTCTCTGTTTTATTCCCATAATCATTACACATGCACACAACAAAGAGGAAAAATAAAATGTTAAGTTTAAAAAATATATCTAAGAAATTTGGTGATAGCATCGTACTTCATTCACTTGATTTAGAGATAAAAAAGGGCGAAATCATCTCTTTGCTAGGGCAAAGCGGAAGCGGTAAAAGCACCATTCTCAATCTCATTGCAGGATTTGAAGAGGCGGATAGCGGCACCTTTGTCTATCAAGGCAAAACTCTTTTTGACACCGATACTTTTTGTGAACCGCAGAAAAGAAATATAGGTTTTGTATTTCAAAACTATGCACTTTTTCCGCATTTAAGTGTTGCAAAGAATATCACCTTCGGCATCAGCAACAAACCTAAAGAGTACCAAAAAACAACCCTAAACACGCTCCTAACACTTATAAACATGCAAGGAATGGAAAGTAAACTTCCCCACCAACTCAGTGGCGGACAGCAACAAAGAGTGGCAATCGCCAGAGTATTGGCACGACAAAGTGAGCTGATACTCTTTGATGAGCCTTTTTCAAGCATAGATGCAACACTCAAATCTAAACTCATCAAAGAGATAAAAGATATCATCAAATCGCTCAACAAAACAGCCATTTTTGTCACCCATTGCCCCAAAGAGGCGATACTTCTAAGTGATAAAATAGGCTACATCCAAAACGGCAAAATCATCCAGTTTGACACACCGGCAAACCTTTTCAAAAATCCTGCATCCAAGACAATAGCTGATATTTTTGCGCAGGAGAGTTTTATATTTAAGAGTGTACAAGATTTGATTGGTAATTTCAATTAATAGCTCAGAGCGAGTTGAACTTTACATGCCAGATAAAATTTTCATGTTTTAGTTTGAGCTATTTTTTCTTTTTCATAAGGAAAAGAATAGCATTTATTTTCTTTTATTGTAAAAATTGTAATTGAAGTTCTTGCACCCTAAAGAGTGCAAGATGAAGAAAGATAAAAAATATGTCAGCAGTGAGCTTACTAATTTTTACTTTTTCGCCTCTTGTAGCATGTGAATAATTTTTTCATTTTTGTGTCTTTTTAACTTATTTTTTAAAATTTAATTGCAACTGCTAGTCGAGCACGGTCATTGGTTGTTTC
>JAUSKV010000042.1 GCA_030646745.1 Sulfurimonas sp.
GTATATGAAGCAGGAGTATCTTCCGCGTGCGTGTCTTCTGGAGTATCTTCAGCTTGTGTATCTTCCGGAGTGTCTTCAACTTGTGTATCTTCCGGAGTGTCTTCAACTTGTGTATCTTCCGGAGTGTCTTCAGCTTGTGTATCTTCCGGAGTGTCTTCAACTTGTGTATCTTCCGGAGTGTCTTCAACTTGTGTATCTTCCGGAGTGTCTTCAACTTGTGTATCTTCCGGACTATCTTCAGCAGCTGTATCTTCAGCTTGTGTGTCTTCTGAAGTATCTTCAGCTTGAGCCACTGGCGCATCAAAAATAGGATTAGTACCATTTGTTCCGTCAGTACCAAATTCTCTTGGTCTTAAATCTGCTTCAACATCTTGGCTAGCATTGTGTAACTCGGCAAAGTTAGCCGTTCCACCTTCGGTTGACTGAACTGCTGCCTCTTGACCGGCTGCAGTTTCTAAATTATTCAAATTTTCCAGGTTATTTTCATTTATACCCACAATATCGTCTTCTAAAATAGCTTGAAGAGAATCTGGATCTGATACTGTTTCATCTGCTGAAAATTCTTCTTTTGCTAACGATGCATCAAAAGCTTGCGTTTCATTTCCATAAACAACCGTATTCGAACCATCCTGCATAGCTACTGTTATGCTGTCCATCAACTGATTGCCATTAGCACCGATTACCACTTCACCTTCGTGTATATTATCACCATTAGATAACTCTCGAAGATTTCCATCAGAATCTTTTGCAAAAAACTTGCCCTCTAAACCAGTGACTTTTCCAATTACTGCTGACATCCTACAATCCTTAATATAGTTTAACTTTTAATATAATAAGACAAATTTATCTGAAAGTATATTGTACTAAAGTCCACTAATACAAAATATACTAGGAAGTTAACTCTTAGCCAGCAAAAACAAATTATTAAGCAACATTTTTTAAAACTTTATATACAATTCCACCTTATTTTAAATTCAGGAAATTCTTTGAAATATATCTTAAGTTCACTGCTACTAGCGTCCTTTATCCAAATTTTTTTGTGGCTCAATGTCGGTGATAAATTCATAACTCCGCCTGATGCCGACAACATTATTAAATCTCTCTCTTATGCGCCTTATACAAAAGGTGACAAAAAAGTATTTCTTAGTGAAGAAGAAATTTTACGAGATTTAACGCTCCTAAAAAGATTTACCAAAAAAATTCGTGTTTATTCTGCTGAAGATGCAGAAAAAGTAATGCCAGTTGCACAACAACTTGACATGCAGGTTCACTTTGGTATTTGGCTTTCTCCGGTTAAAGAAAATAACGACAAAGAGGTTGCACTCGCTAAAACTCTTATACCAATGTACTATGCAAATATATCATCGGTTATTGTTGGGAATGAGGTATTGCTTCGTAAAGATTTAACTATTGAAGAGTTAGTTGTTTATATTAAAGATTTTAAAGAGATGATTCATAAAATCAACAAAAGATCTCCTATTAAATACCATAGACCTCTAGTGACAACTGCGGATATCTGGAGTGTTTGGTTAAATAATCCAAGCCTAGGCGATGAAGTTGATTTTATCAACATTCACGTTCTTCCATACTGGGAAAAAATTCCAGCTGAGCGAGCTATACCGTTTTTTCAAGAAATTTATAAAAAAATATCCGAAACATTTCAAGATAAACGCATAACCATCGGCGAGTTTGGGTGGCCTAGCCAAGGGTATAATAATCAAGATGCAGTCGCAAGTACCGAAAATCAAGCAACTGTAATCAGAAGATTTTTAATTTTAGCAAAAGAAGAGCGATTAAACTACAATCTTATGGAAGCAATTGACCAACCTTGGAAGGGTGTACATGAGGGCAATGTCGGGCAGTATTGGGGAATATTTGATGCTGATAGGCACCTAAAATTTGAGCTTCAAGGTGCCGTTCTTGTAGAGCCATACTGGTTCATGCAGATGGTTGTTGCCGCTCTTATCGGTGCTATTTTAACCTTCTTCGGACTAAGAAATCAGCATATCAATTTTCTGCATGCTATGACATATGGTCTGGCTGCACAAGGTATCTCTTTTGGTATAGTCATGTCAGCCGTTTACCCTTTTATTCACTATATGAATTTTGGTATGTGGGTTATGTGGATTATGGGTACGATACTTATGATACCTCTTACGGTAATAACACTTGCTAAAGCAAATGAGCTGTTTAAATGCACAATAGGGCAACGACCTCAGAGGCTCATACCGCTTGATCTAAAATCTGAACATGTTCCGTTTGTAAGCATTCATGTGCCTGCATACAAAGAACAGCCTCATGTGCTTGAAGAGACTCTTCGGTCATTGGCAAAACTCAACTACACTAATTATGAAATACTTGTAATTATTAACAATACACCTGAAGATTTTTACAAATTGCCTATCAAAAAGCTATGTGAAGAGCTTGGTTCTAAGTTTGTTTATCTTGATATTGAATGCACGGGGTTTAAAGCAGGCGCATTAAATAAAGCTCTTCCTTATGCGAACAAAAATACAGACATTTTAGCGGTCATTGATGCGGATTATGTTATCAGTCCAAACTGGCTTATAGATTTAGTGCCTATTTTTGACGATCCGAAAGTGGCTCTGGTGCAAGCTCCCCAAGATCACAGAGATGGCAATGAATCCATGCTAAAAACTGCCATGAATGCAGAGTATGCTGGATTTTTCGACATTGGAATGGTTGAAAGAAATGAAGAGAATGCAATTGTCGCACATGGAACTATGCTTATGATTCGCAATAGTGCTTTTAACGAGGTGGGTCAGTGGAATACTGATACAATTGTTGAGGATAGTGAACTGGGACTGAGACTCTTTGAAGCAGGCTACAGTGCACACTATACAAATCGAAGATATGGACATGGTCTGCTTCCTGATACAATGGAAGCATTTAAAAATCAGCGACATCGTTGGGCTTATGGCGCTATACAAATTCTTAAAAAACATTGGCAACACTTTAAGCCGTCTTCCACTACGCTTACGCCTGCACAAAAGCACCATTTTATAACAGGATGGTTTTTTTGGCTCTCGGATGCACTTGGAACGATTACTTCAATTTTAAATATCATTTGGGTTCCTGTGATTATATTCGTTGGAGTAACTATTCCAACAATTGCGCTCACTGTGCCAATATTAACTGCTTTTATTGTGAATGTGCTTCACGCATTTGTACTTTATAGAACAAGAGTAAAGGCAAACTTTTATCATTCGCTCTTAGGCGCTATTGCAGCTATGAGTTTACAATTGACAATTTTCAAAGCGGTGTACGATGGTTTCGTAAAAGACAGTCTGCCTTTTAAAAGAACTGAAAAAGGTGGAAATAGTAAAAAATCTGCACATAATCCTATAAAAAATGAAGTTATTTTGGCTTCACTACTTACTCTTTCGTTTGCTGGGCTAGTTTTAACAAATTACCAACAAATAGTAGAAGTATATCTTTTCGCTTCAACTCTTTTAGTGCAAAGTATCCCTTATTATGCGGCTATTGTGCTAAGAATAATAGAAAAAAAATCATACAAAAAAGCTTAGTGAATCACTAGATTTGCTAGGTCACAGCAACATCAATCAACTATCCGACTATTAACGATAGTATAAAACTATACACATGGTTGCTATACTGAAGTTCAATTTATTCTTTTTTTTCAACTCATAATTTGCCCCTTGAAATCATCTATTTTTTGTAACTCTTTTGGAATTAGAAATTGATTTTTATTATCCTGTTTTGTTGGGATATTATAATCGGTTGACATATCAAGTTACTAAGTTATTGTAAGAACAATAATATTTAATTTGCTACCCTATGCACCTGATTTGAACCCTATTGAAAGAGTATGGAGATTTATGAAATCAATTATTAAAATGGAACCACACTATTCTTTGCTAATTTATTTCGCGAATTCTGAAAAGATTTTTATGGCTTAAAAAAATTAATGACGAAAGGTAAACAAAAGCTTTTTATAGATATAATTCCAGCCTTCCAAACAAGTGTCAGGGTAGCTCAGCTGGTTAGAGCACTGGTCTCATAAGCCGGGGGTCGGGGGTTCGAGTCCCCCCTCTGACACCACTTAAACTCCCATAAATAGCCACTTTCAAGCCTTAACTTTAAACCTTAAATACAAGCAATTTTCCTAGTGTCACCCGAAGTGTCACCGTATAAATTCACTTGTTTATTAGCATTTAAAGATTTTCCGACTGTCCATTTAGCATAATGATTGATTAACATGTTCAAATCACTGTGTCCTAAGAGGTTAGAAATCTCTTGAAGAGTAAACATTTTGCTCTCTATTGCACTTACTGCAAAAGTATGTCTACAATTTTTTAAATCTCTATATTCAACTTCACAATCAATCAAAAGTTTATGCCATTTTGAGTTTTGCTTTAGAACATAACTGTCTTTAATCAACAGCTTATTTCCTCTGATATCCTTGACATCTAAAAGGTTTGTTCCATCATCCCGACTAAATAGCCAGATAGAGCGTTTCTTAGTTGCTATTGATAACAACTCTTTAACATAAGGCATTGAAGCAGTAAAGATAGGTACAATTCTGTCACGATAGACAGTTTTTGTCTCTTTGATTTTACCTTTCGTTATATTTCTTCTTATTGCGATAGTTTGATTCATTAAATCAATATCTCCAATTTGAAGCCCTATAATTTCACTAGGTGACATACCTTGATTGAATGCAATACCTAAATAAAAATGAAGCAACTCACTATATTGTGGATTTTTGCTTGCTTCCAAGAGAGTATTCACTTCACTCTTTGAAAAAGGCTTAATCTCGTTCAAGTCTCTTTTTTCACCTATAAGCTTGATGTCATAAGTAAAATTTTTATCCAAAACATTATCATCGACCGCCAACTCATAAACACCGTGGAAAATTCTAAGATATTTCAAACGTGTCTTTCTAGATAAATCCTCGTTGGTTGTTTTATGCTTCAATGAGTTGAGCCATACTTTTATTGCAAGTTTGGTTATCTTGCGAATATCACTTGAACCAAAATCAACTAGAATTTTGTCTAACCTATACTTTACATTTAGGTAGTCAACCGTTCATAATCTTTCAAAAAAAGAGTTGCATATTGCTCAAATTGCTTGCTAGTAACTTTTACAGCTTTTAGCTCTTCTTGCCTACGAGCCATCCAAGCAGGTAAAAATTTAGTCTGCATATATTTGAGAGTCTTTTCAGTTTTTAAAACCTTCGTACTCTCTTCGCCAGTTTTAACATCATCATTTTCAAATAACACTTGGTACTTCACATACCAAAACTTTCTATTGCCTCGTGATAGAATTGAGGCTTTTATATCTTGCACTTTATCTCCTTTTTTTAAAAGGGATTTAGTGTCACTTACAATTAACATAAAATTCTAGCCTCTTCTACCTAAAAGATTTTCAAGCTCTGAATCCACTTGATTACCTCTTAGCCAATTTTCAAGAGCTTCAATATCCCAAAGAACTGCTTTTTTGGTTTTTGATGTTGTCGGAGGGATAAAATAATGAATACCTTTGATGAAGTCATTATCCATTCGCTTTTGAAAGTAATCCACCGATAAATCAAATATGTCTAGTAAATTCTTAGTTTGAGCATATTTTTTCATAATCCACCGCCTAAAAAGGATATACAATTGGATTAGATATGCCACGAGATTTCAATTCCACAAACGCAGTCTGATATTTTTGAATGAAAACATGCTCATCCAAATCCGTATCATTCATATCATTAGATAACATTAGAATG
>JAUSKV010000051.1 GCA_030646745.1 Sulfurimonas sp.
AGATGCCATGGTTGTCTCCATGGCAAATATGAATGCGCAGATTAATTAGCGGATATTTAAAAGCTGAAGTTTTACCAGCAGAACACCATTTTCTTTGTAGATGTCAAGTTTTGTCTCAACAGGATACTTTTGTGCCTTTAAAGTACCTTGAACAGAGTGTAAAACATGAGTGAATTTTTGAAACATCGGTACAATTATATGGTCAATTTTACCTTTCTTTAGCAACTCCGCTAAAGCATTTACCGCACAGTAATAAACAGCCTTATTTATAGAGCGTTGAATCATATAATCATGCATAATGTTTATGTTGTTTTCTAAGACCTCTTTGTCAACGTTATTTAAAACACAATTATCATGCGCTCTTTGGAGTTGATGTTCAATCTCCTCCTCAATGCTATGATTTGCTTTTTCCATTAAAGAGTCTATATTTGGGCAATATCTTTTTAATTCAGCAAAAAGCTCATCAGGAGAAAATCTACTTGTATCCGATTGATATACATAAGTCTTATTGTCAAAGTACTCATGGTCAAGTGCTTTAAGCAACTGGACAACTATGTTTAAGTAGTTGTATTTATCCTCTTTATTGTTATCAAACTCTATTCCGGTATGCGAGATAATAGGCTTCGGCCCAACATATTTCAATTGCATTATGATTTCCTACCTTTTTATTAGTGTTAAATATTAAATCTAAAGTGCATGATATCGCCATCTTGCACAATGTACTCTTTACCCTCTAATCTCATCTTTCCGGCCTCTTTTGCCTTTGCCTCACCGCCTAGTGTTACAAAGTCATTGTAAGCTATAACTTCAGCACGGATAAAACCCTTCTCAAAATCGTTGTGTATAACTGCTGCCGCTTTTGGAGCTGTCGTATTTTTGTGTATCGTCCAAGCACGAACCTCTTTTACACCCGCCGTAAAGTAGCTCATAAGACCAAGTTTGTCAAAACCTTTGTGGATAATCTGCTCCAATCCTGATTCTGTTACACCAAGGTCAGTTAAAAACTCTTGTGCCTCGTCATCTTCAAGACCAATGAGTTCCTCTTCGATTTTTGCACACAGTTTAATGATTTCGCAATTGCTCTTTTTTGCATGTTCTCGAAGTCTTACAACATAATCGTTATCTTCAAGTAAGCCGTCTTCATCTACATTTGCACCATACATAATCTCTTTATTGGTTAAAAGTCTTACTTCATGATTGAGTTGTATGTACTCTTCAGTGTCGGTCTTTGAAAAGTTTCGAGCTAGATTTCCATCTGCTAAAAACTCTAAAAGTTCTTCGGCTAAAGTTAAAACAGCGGCAGCATTTTTGTCAAATTTTGACTGTTTTTTGAGTCTCTCAATTCTGTTTTGTAGAACCTCGATGTCAGCTAAAATAAGCTCACCCTCAATAATGTCAACATCTCGTAAAGGGTCAATATTTCCCTCATTGTGAACAATGTTTTCATCATCAAAACATCTGACAATCTGTAGAATTACCTCAGTTTCACGAATAGTTGACAAAAATTTATTGCCCAAACCTTCGCCTTTACTCGCACCTTTGACTAAGCCTGCAATATCTACGAAGTCAACCACAGAGTATTGAATTCTCTCAGGATTCACGATTTTTGCAAGTTCTGCTAATCTTTTATCAGGAACCGGAACTACTGCTTTGTTTGGTTCGATTGTACAAAAAGGGTAATTTGCAGCTTCTGCGTTTTGTGCTTTTGTGAGTGCGTTGAATGTTGTTGATTTGCCTACATTTGGAAGTCCTACTAAACCGATGCTTAATCCCATTTTTAACCTTTTATAATAATTGTGTAATTTTAACGAAACTTTACTTGATAATCTACATGCCAAAGTTTGGCATGTAAAATTTAAAATTAATCTATACTTTTTAAATACTCACACATCATGCGAACACCCGCACCTGTTGCACCGTACACATTACAGTCCCATGGGGTTTCTGTATATGCAGAGCCTGCAATGTCGAAGTGCATCCACTTCTCTTTGTTTTCATCTTTTATGAATGTATCCAAAAATATTCCGGCTGTAATCGCTCCGCCGTAAGGCTTAGAGGATGTGTTTGAAATGTCCGCTATCTCACTTTTTAGAAATTTTTTGAGATGTTTATTAAATGGAAGTGAGCCTGTAAGCTCTCCTGCATTACTTGCAGCTTTTGAGAATTCATGTTTAAGTTTATGTGAGTGTCCCATAATGCCTGTTGTAAAGGGTCCAAGCGCGACAACACATGCTCCTGTAAGCGTAGCAAAGTCAAATATTCCATCTGCTTTTACTTTGTTTTGCGCATAATCAAGTACATCGGCTAAAACCAAACGACCTTCGGCGTCCGTGTTTCTCACCTCGATAGTAGTTCCGCTTCTTGCGACTAAAACATCGTCAGGTTTGTAGGCATCTCCGCCAATCATATTTTCAACCGCACCAATGAAAGCGTGAATTTCAACATCAAGCTTCAATTCACTCGCAGCTTTTATCATCCCTAAAACTCCACATGCTCCGGCTTTGTCCATTTTCATAGTTACCATGGAAGTTGCGGGTTTGAGGCTGAGTCCACCGCTGTCATAAGTGAGACCTTTTCCGACAAGAGAGATGATTTGTTTAGGATTTTTTGGTTTGTATGAGAGATGGATTAAGGCACTTCCATAAATAGAAGCACGTCCGACAGCTAGCATTGCGTGCATGTTCTCTTTTTTTAACTCCTCTTCTTGAAGTATTTTACATCCGAGTTTATTCTCCTCTGCCAGTTTCTGAGCAAGAGCTACAAGTGTTTGCGGGTGCAAATCATGTGGAGTAGTGTTTACGATGTCACGAGTAAAATTTGTAGCGTTTGCTACGATTATCGCCTCGTTAAATACTCTTTCTATTTTTTCAAAATCTAATCCATCGGCAGTTAAAAATAACTTTTTGAATGTTGACTTTTTTGGTTTGGACTTGTAAACATTGTACTCATATCCGCCAAGAAGGATGCCATCTACTAAAGCACTTACTGTTCTTTTAGAATGTATGCCGAGCTTTGCACTTTCGTAATTGGATGCTTTTAGTAACTTAATTGCACATGCCATAGCACTTCGTATATCGTCACTTTTTTGGCTATCTACTCCACAAACAAGAAGCCCTTTTTCATGCAAGAAGCAGGTAGAATCTTGTTCGGCTTTAAAGCCGGCTTTGTTTAAAATTGCAACTTCTGTATGTTTTAATAATTCATCCGACGTTACAAACTCGACTAAAATGTCTGCGTTTACATCGGTGCTGTTTTTATTTGATAGTTTGATATTCATGTCGTTCCATTTTTTTAAATTTTGTAGTTGAGATGATAGCAAAAAAATATATAAATTTTCACACACAAAGCATGTAGTTTTTTATATTGTCAATAAGACACTTTTATGATTGAATTTGTTAAAATGTAAGAGCTAGTTAAGATAAAAGGAAGTGAGAGATGAAAAATATGAGTGTAGGAAGCAAGGTTCAAATTCCTTTAGTCTTATCAATATTGTTAGGTTTTTTGGTTATCGGTATCAATTATATTTACTCGATAAATCAGATGCAAGAGGATGTTTATAACTCCCAAAACAGTTATATGCGCTCGACTTATAAGGATTTGATGGAAGCAAAAGAGAGCGTGGGTTTGACAAATGCCATCAGTATGGCTGATAATTACTACACAATCAAGGCGCTTAAAGAGGGTGACAGAAAAGTAGCTATCACTGGGCTGAATAATTTAACTCAAACATTCAAAGATAATACACAATTTCAAAATATAAAAATTCACATACATACTGCGGATGTAAAGAGTTTCTTAAGATCATGGAAACCTCAGGAGTTTGGAGATGATTTAAGTTCGTTTAGACACTCTATTGTAAAGGTAAAAGAGAGTAAAAAACCTTTAACGGCTATAGAAATAGGCAATGCAGGACTTACATTTCGCGGTATAGCTCCTGTTATAAGTGAAGGAGAGTATTTAGGTTCGGTTGAATTTATGCAGGGTCTGAGTTCTGTGATTAAAACGGCTAAAAATGCTTATGGCTTAGATGTTGTTTTTCTTTTGAACAATGACTATATAGCAGAGGCAAAAGATTTGGCAAATGCACCAAAATTTGACAACTATACACTTGCAGTTCCAGAAAAAGAGATAGATAAAAATCTCTTTAATGAATTAGCAGGAATTGATATAAAAGATGTTAAGAACGGACTTCACACGAAGAATTATTTTCTAGCTTCAGAGCCAATTGTTGATTTTTCTAAAAAAACAGTCGGGTATGCAATTGTAGCGAAGCCGATTTCTGCGGTTGAAAAAACTCTTTCTCACTCTAAAGAATCTCTCATTCGACAAGTTGTAATCATGGCTGTGATTGATTTGGTTATTCTTATATTCTTAATTATTGTTGTAAAAAGAGCAGTTGTAAATCCAATCGTGAGACTTGACAGGGTGGCACAAGAACTAGCTCAGGGCGATGCGGATTTATCTAAAAGATTACCGATTACTTCAGGTGATGAACTAGGATCTGCAAGTGCAAGTTTTAATACCTTTCTAAATAAAGTTGAAGCGCTCTCCAATGAGGCAAAAGAGGAGACAAAAAAAGCTGAAAATACTTCAAAAGAGATAGCAATTGCCTTAGAAAAAAATGAGTTGAGCATTCATCTTTCACATGAAATGATAGCCGGCTCAATTGCGAATGCAAATGATTTGCATAAAAGCATGCGCGTCAATATTGAAAATATAAATGAAGTAAATGATTTAAATACAGTGACTGGAGAGGTTATTAAAAGGGTTACAACTTCGACGGATGAGATAATAGAAAATATTTCACAAATCTCAGAGATGATAGGTGATTCGAGAATCTCATCTGAGCAATTAAACACGAATGTAGCAGAGATCTATAGTGTTATATCTCTTATCAAAGATATTTCTGATCAAACAAATTTACTTGCACTCAATGCTGCTATTGAAGCTGCAAGAGCCGGTGAACATGGACGGGGATTTGCAGTTGTCGCAGATGAAGTAAGAAAGCTTGCAGAAAGAACTCAAAAAGCAACGAGTGAAGTTGAGGCAAATATTAGTGTGTTGAAACAAAACTCTATTTCTATGGCAGAAAATAGTGAGAAAATTGATGATTCTGCATCTGAATCACAAAAAAAATTGGATGAGTTTAGAGATGTTATGCATGAGATGGTCACT
>JAUSKV010000058.1 GCA_030646745.1 Sulfurimonas sp.
ACAATAAACAATGATATCGAAAAGCAAATTGGATGACCGATCGGCCAGTGTGTAATCGTTTTTTGAGAGTTGACCTTCGGGTTGAATTTGCTGATAAAAGGAGAGAGTTAATAAAAAGTGTCTAAAATGTTCTATTCTTTATATGATATAGTGTTGACAATGCGTGCATATTCTTCTATTCTAGCTCCATTAAATAGGCATTGCACCCATCAAGATAAAAAGCTTTTAACTCTTTTTTTAGAGTAAAGCCAAAATTTTTATAGAGAGCTATTGCTCTTTCATTATCTATTCGTACTTCAAGCACTGTTTTTTCAAAATTTAGAGATAGAAGCTCTCTGTGGAGAATTTCCAAAAGCTTGAGTGCAACTTTTTTTCCGCGATATAGCTCGCTTACTCCGATAGAGTATATTTTTGCATCTCTGCGTTTTATTAAAGTTAATACATAACCCGCAATATTGCCATCGATTTCAGCCAAATAGATTAAATTATTCCCTATGTGATAGCTGAATGAGCCTTTGGATAAAGGAAAATTCTTATCCGTAAAAAGCTCTTGTTCTAATTTATAAAGTTTTGCAACATCCGAAGCAACCGCCTTGCGAATTATCATTTTTGATAAATTGTATATTTTGGAACAAGCTTAAATGGGCGATAAGACATCTTTACCTTTCGCAGATTCTCAAACCCCATGTCATCTCCGACATTGATATAAGTCACACCGTAACGCTCTTGAAGCATTTTAGAAAACTCACGAAATATATATTGAGCACATCCCAAGACTTCAAAATCTGTTTTTTCTATAAGCACGCTGGCAGTGTCAGCGTTTATTCTCTCACCCGCCGTAAATCCTTTGAGCTCTCCATTTATGTAAATAACCAAACCTATAAGCGAAAGTTCATCGTAATATTTTAGCATCTGTTTCATAGCAAATCGTTCTTGATGAATACCCTCTAAAAAAACTTCTGCCTCCTCTTTTGGCATATATTTCACTCTATCTGCGACCCATTTGTTAAACAGATTCATTATCTCTTCTTTATGTTTAGAACTATCAAGCGGCTCCATGGTGTGGTCTGGATAGGATTTTATAAATTTATTAATCTCTGTTCGTTTTGTATGGTAGCTATTTCCGCGTAAGTCAATCAAGGCATTCACATTATAAATATAATCAACTAGCTTTTTCTCTACTAAATAGTTTTCAAGCATCTCAAACATGCTTTTAGCTTCATCCGTAGATTGAACAAACTCTTCAATCATCGCTCCCTGAACATAATCTATACGGGCATAATAGGGCGAAGAGTTGTTAGAATTCATAAGTTCGAAACATTTTATGATGGACTCTGTTACATATTTTTTTTTACCCAAAGGAGGGAGCAACATGGTAAGTTCGCCGCCTGTCATTATAAAAAGACAGAAACATTTATTTATAACAGCATAAAAACCACTACTGTTTGCAAGCCATATAAAATTAGCTGCAAAAGTATAATCACTAATATCAACCTCAATCTTAGAGAGATACTTCTCTAAAATGGGTTTTGAGTCCAAATTAAAGGGCTTTAGGGTTTGTTTTTTTACTGTTAAATTAGCCATTAAAATCCTTGGTTTTATTAATTTAAACGAAATAATACATCTTTTTTTTATTTTTTCAGTGACAAGTTAGGAAGGCTTCAAAAACCGTTTATATTAGGGCTTTAAGTTGGAAAATTATTTATATTTAATTCTAAAGCCACCTGGCGAACTACTTATTAGCAGATTTTCATACTGCC
Source organism: Sulfurimonas sp. (assembly GCA_030646745.1). Lineage (GTDB taxonomy): Bacteria > Campylobacterota > Campylobacteria > Campylobacterales > Sulfurimonadaceae > Sulfurimonas. Next base: position 1,761 of record JAUSKV010000058.1, read on the forward strand.
AATTTTAAGTCCTCCGGTGACTAAAATAGATACAGAAATAACTATTGAGTAAGTTCTTTAAGAATGTTTTCAATCATGCCGTGAGTTTCATGAACTGCTTTGATTGACTCTTCATCAGTAATATCAAGGTCATCAATCCAGTTATCAACTGAAGGGAAACCGATATGAACTGTTTTTTCATCTTTTTTCTTATAAATAACTAATGAAAAAGGAGCAAAAGCACCGGCATCCGGGTGATTCTTTGATACAGGATATATTGCATTAAATCTTATTATTGAATATGTATCATAAAAATCATAATCATCCTGTCCATTTTCTTTTAATAAACCCTCTTGTAGTTTATAAGATTTTGGTATTAAAAACCCAACCGGTCCCAGTTCACCTTCAAATTCTTCTTCAAATGCTTGTTTTGCATCTGCATATGTTGCACCGTCTTCAAGAGTAAACTCTGTTGTAAACTCAGTAGTTAAGGGCTTATTTGAAGGTTTAACAGCATGGCTTAAAAGCTGATAATGACCATTTGGCAATGCTTTGTGAAGTGCCCCATCTACTAATTTAGCGTATTCTATCAAGTCTGGATCTGTTACAGGAATTTTAGTGATTCTTGCCATGCCGTTCAAAGACAATGTAGAAACATTAATAGTTTTTTTTGCATCATCTGAATAAATTGACATGGATAGCGGTGTTATAAAACCTATATTTGGGTATTTTTTAATCAGTTTTAAAATCAACTTATCACTATGAAATATTGCCAAGTTATAACTTTTGTGGTGAATATGATTATATCTTTTTTCAAAAATTGAATTCATGTTGTTATTTACATCAACAACTAAACCACTCGCATTAAAAGCCTGCTCAATGCTTTTGGCATCAATTGCACCCTTTGAATTATCGACACCGAATATTTGAATATTCTGATCTTTATTCGCTTCTCCTACATCTGGAGTTTTTGCTGAACAAACACTCACTCCTAGTGCTAAAAATGCACCTACAAAGATTGTTAAAATCTTTTTCATTGTTATCCTTTAAATTCATATGATTAAATTTTACTATATTTATGTATAAAATATCTTGACAGAATATAGAATACTTCTAAAAACCACGACCCCCGAGGTCATTGAATAAAATTACTAAACAGTCCTATTTAAAGTTTTTGGTAAACTTATTTTGAAGCAGACACCATCTGCAATATTAGTAACTGCAAGTGTACCTTTTAAATGTTTTTCTACAATAGTCTTACTCATGTAGAGTCCCAAACCTGTTCCATTCTTATCATCTTTTGTACTAAAATATGGATTAAAAATTTTATCTATAATATTTTCCGGAATTGTACCGCCGTTATTGCACATATTTATAACTACCATATCCAAACCATCTTCTATGAAGATATTTATCTCTCTCTGCTGGGTTCTGTTTTCAACAAGTGCCTCTTTTGCGTTTTTAAGTATATTTATAAAAACCTGCATCAGCTCTCTTGAATAGGTCTCTATTTTCAATAGGCTATGAAACTCTTTTTTAACTTCTATATCATGATTTTCCAGTGATTTTCCGAGTACACTGAATGCTTCTGTAAAAACATCCTCTACAAGTACCTCTTCTGCCATTTTCACCGGTCTAAAAAAGTTTCTAAAATCATCAATTGTTTTTGAAAGTTCTTGTGTTTGACTGAGGATAGTAAGGGAGGTGGTTTTTAGAGTCTCTGCATCAATCATATCAAGCTCAATATCAGCCAAAATATTGTTCGCACCCATCGATATAGCGCTTATCGGCTGTCTCCACTGATGGGCTATCATACTTATCATCTCACCCATCGCGGCATGGCGAGATTGTGATATCATAATCTCATCTTTTTCTTTGAGTGTATTCATGGCATTTTCTATTTCGGTTATATCATTAAAGATTACCAAGGTGTAACTATTTACATCTATATTAAGGGGTTGCGCCAAAACCATAAAGTGATGCGGATTACCATTTTTCATCATACACACTTTATGTATTTTATTCTGATTTACAAGAATATACTCTAACCAGTTAATATTATCCATCTTAGAGCATAGGTACTCTTCCATCTCCACGAAGAGGTCGCATATGCAATCATGCTCTTTTTTAAAACTCTCCAATGAATCATATCCTGTAAATTTAAGCATGGCAGCATTGCCTTTTTTTATAACAAAGCCATCTGTTGTTATCATAAGATTTGGAGTAATATCAAAGATGGTTTGAAGATACTCTCTGGCAGACTTTATTTCGCTCTCCATCTGTTTATGCTCAGTGATATCTCTCCATGAAGACATAGAGTACAATATATTTCCATCTTTATCTCTAACTGAATCAACATTTAAAGAGACATCCATTTTCGTACCGTCTTTTCTTTTTAAAATAAGCTCTCTATCAAGAATTACACCGATTCTCACAAACTCTTCAAATGTATTATGAACCTCTTTCATACAATCTTCATGATACATCTTAAATATAGGAGAACCGATAAGTTCCTCTTTTGAGTATCCTGTTTTTTTAAGCACTGTCTCATTACATAGCAGAATAGTCGCATCTTTCGGGGAGACTGAAACATACATGTCCGGAGCATTGTCGTATAGAGCGCGAAATTTCGCTTCACTCTTTAGCAGCTCTTCACGCGCCATCTTGTTATTTTGTAGATATACAAACTCTCTAACCGCAAAGATAATTATTCCAACAATGCCAAGCAACCAAACAAAAATAAACATGATTGCGAATGCCACAATATGTTTATGAGAAACAGCATATAGCTCTTTTAGCGGCATTGCTACACCAACTCCGCCACGAACATCCCCAATTTTATAGCCTTGATATGCATGGCATTTTAAACAACTCTCCTGTATATACATAGGACGCATCAGACGCAGATAAGGTTCTTTGTCTATCTCTGTATATTCATAAGCCTCTTTTTCACCCTGTTCAAACGATTTTAAAGCTTTTGTTTCCCACTCGTCCGGTTTGTTCCCATCGTAGAGATATTTTAAACTTGTAATCTTACTTCTTATACCATACAAACCACTATACTCATTTGACATTTGGCGTACCATGTAAGCTGGGTTCATCAAGGTAAGCTTTGTACCGTCCGGTTTTGTAATATCTCTGTCAGGAATATGGGACAACTTCGGATTTGGAGGAGTGCGCTCAGTCGAAGGTACGTAAATACCTCCATGAGAAGATGCCCACAAGCGAAAAGCTTGGTCTTTTAAAAAGTTAGCCCTAGCTATATTTTCGGCTATGCTCTTTATCTCCTGCTTATTTTGCCATATGTTGAGAGCGAAAACAAAAACAACTATAACACTCCACAAAAACAGAGCAGCATAGATAAAATACTTTAGTCTAAGCTCTTCAACCTCTTTTGATACTAATAAGTTTTTAATCTTATTTAATTTCATCTCTGTTTCCTTGATTTTAATGGAAGTGTCACTTCAAAGCAGACACTAAATATGTGCTTTTTGTTGCAAATTTATGACTCTATAACAAGCCGCGTTTATTGTACACCCTCATCGCTTAATCTTCTAAATTTGCTGCATCCGCTACTGCTTCCCATGTTGCAAACTTTTCCATATAATCTTTTTGCTTCACTTTTATTCTCCTCTATACCTTTACCGTTTCTATACATTTCTGCCAGATAATAACACCCCTCAATCTGTCCTTTTTTACAAGTGTAGTCGTAAAGCACACTCGCCATCTGGTAATCCCTTACCGCTCCACGCCCTCTATGATATGAAACTCCAAGATTGTAACACCCATTAATATTTCCGGCATTGCAAGATTTCGCATAGAGCTGGCTAGATTTGAAAAAATCCTGTTTTACGCTACCTTTGCCATTCTCATATATAACCCCTAAATTAGAACACGCTCTGGCATCTCCGGCATCACAAGCAGCAGAATAAAGCTCACTCGCTTTTACCTCATTATGCATGGAACCTTTCCCATTCTCGTACATATATGCCAGATTGTAACATCCATCCATATTGCCGCTATCACATGCTTGACCCCATAATGCAATTGCTTCTACATAATTATTTTTTTTGTACTCTGCGTACCCGTCCGCTACCACATCAGCAAACAGATTCACACCGAGTAGCAAACCAAACCCCAACCCCAAAACTAACTTCTTCATCTTTATTCCTTTATTTTAAATTGAATTCCCCAATATTATAACTTAAAACTATATATAACCTCTTTTTATTGCAAAAATTTGAGAGTTTTTTTATCTAATTCAGGGACTAATAATAAGTAAAAGATACAACCGTAATGAATTGTTTCTATGCCCCAAAAAGTGTAATCAGATTAGAGAGATTTATGATACAATTTTGCGATTTTCCGATGCTCGCACGGAATCTAAAATACTCTCACTTAAATGGAAAAACGGATGCAAATTTTAACTCTTCTTCTGAGAACAAAGAAAGATAGGAATAATATATTGAGACCAATATTAAAATTAATTTTGATATTAATAGGTATGACAAGCAGTTATGTTATGGCAAATGAGTTGCCTAATGCGTGTAGCAGAGATCAAAATGTCAACGAGTTTACAGT
>JAUSKV010000096.1 GCA_030646745.1 Sulfurimonas sp.
ATTTAAAAAATAAAAAATCAGGAAGATAGATGAAATTTGTATCAATTGTTATTGGAAGTAAAAGCGATTATGAAGTTATGAAATATTGTTCAGACACGCTCGAAGCTTTTGGTGTGAGTTATGAGTTGATTATCTCTTCAGCACACCGTTCACCTGAGAGAACCAAAGAGTACATAGAAACAGCAGAGAAAAAAGGGGCACAAGTTTTCATTGCTGCTGCCGGTATGGCTGCACATTTAGCAGGTGTTCTGTCTTCTAAAACTGTAAAACCAATCATCGGCGTTCCTATGAGCGCTTCGGCACTGAGCGGAATTGATGCACTCCTCTCAACTGTTCAAATGCCGGCTGGAATGCCGGTTGCTACAGTGGCAATAGGAAAAGCCGGAGCAATCAACTCGGCATATTTGGCTATGCAAATACTAGCACTCGATAATGACGAGTTGTCTATGAAGTTAAAAGAAGACCGCATAGCTAAGGCGAAACAGGTTGAGATGGACTCTTTAGAGATTGAGACAATTATCGGTAAATAGTTTTTGATTGCATGAATTAACAATAAGAAGGGGTTGGGCATGAAGTGGATGAGCGATGAAGAGTATAGTGAGTTAACGGGTTTAGATATTTCGGCGATTGATGATTTGTGCGACCGTGGAAAACTTACCATAAGAGTAGAAGATGGTGTACGATTGATTGACCCGTCCAAAGGCACTCAGTCGGTCGTTCCTGCTCAGCTAAGAAGGCTCTCAACTCATAACACGGCAGATATGGTTGTTAATCCTCAATTTGTAGAAAAGACTATTGGCACAATCATTAACCTTCATGAAAAAGTTTTGGATGCCAAAGATGAAACTATTGTTTCAGTTAAGAACGAAAATGCGTTTTTGAGAGAGGCTCTCGAGTCTCTCCAAGAACTTTACGATGAAGACAGAAAAACGATAGCAACACTCACGGAGCAGCTCAAACTCTCCCAACAAGAGGTTGAATTCATGAGAAGAAAATATAAACTCATGTGGAACAAAGCCATAGAAGAACATACCAATTGATGTTACGCACTAAAACGAACGCGTCCGTTTTAGTGGCAGGGACAGATTGTCCCTACAACCCCCTAAAGCTACGAAAAATCTTGTTTTTCGAGAGATGTTAATTAATGCTCATAGATGAAGCATGTGTGGGTTGTATCATAAACCAGAGCGTTAAAGTGGCAAATGCAATACATGCGTCTGAAACCCTCTCTTATGAACTCACTTCTACAGTTGAGTCCATGAGCAGAGAGTTCTCATTTTCTCAAACCCCACCCGAAATTGCCTCCGTCGTTTATGAAAAAATGGCACAAATGGCCAACAAAATTGACCTTTATGATGAGGTAAAAGCACTCTCAACCGCAAAAGCACTCTCTTTTATTCCACTTTTGAAAGAAAAACTTTCATGCTCAGATAACAAACTCCTAACAGCTACAAAAATCGCAGTAGCAGGAAATGTGATAGATTTGGCGGCAGAGGTGGAGTTTGACCTCGAAGAGGAGCTTGAGAAAATCTTTCATACTGAGTTTGCATGGAATGATTTTGAAAAACTAGCCTTAGAACTTTCACATGCCAAGAGTGTAGTAATTATTGGCGATAATGTAGGCGAACATATTTTTGATTACATGTTTCTTGAAACCTTAAAAGAGCTATTTCCGCATATCAGCTATTACTACATGGTGCGAGGCAATCCGATTATAAACGATGTAACAATGAAAGAAGCTCTTTCTGCCGGATTTGAAAAACTCTGCGAAGTTGTGGACAGCGGAGTAAACACTCCAGGGTTTGCTTACTCCCGTGCAAATCCACATGCCAAACAACTCTTTGACACAGCAGATTTGGTCATATCCAAAGGGATGGGAAATTATGAGTGTTTAACTCCGTCTCACAGAAAAAATATCTGCTTTTTGTTAAAAGTAAAATGCCATGTTGTAGCAAATTCTCTCAATAAAGAGGTCGGAGATATTATCTGCAAGATGATTTAAATTTCTGCATTTAAGTTCTAGCCACTACCATCTAAGATATAATTCCGCACTTATTTATGAAATAAAATTAAGGTAAAAAATATGATAACTTTTAGCGAAATGTTACTCAAACTACAAGAATTTTGGATGAAGCAAGGGTGCAATATTGTTCAGCCTTATGACATCGCAGCAGGTGCTGGAACATTTCATCCGGCTACATTTCTTCGTTCACTCGATTCAACTCCATGGTCGGTTGCCTATGTTGCACCGTCTCGTCGTCCAACAGACGGGCGATATGGAGAAAACCCAAACAGACTCGGAAGCTACTACCAGTTTCAAGCGCTTATAAAACCTTCACCGGACAACATTCAAGAGCTTTATCTTAAATCGTTAGAGTATTTAGGGCTTGATGTTTCACAACATGACATTCGTTTTGTAGAGGACAACTGGGAATCGCCGACACTCGGTGCATGGGGACTTGGCTGGGAAGTTTGGCTCAATGGCATGGAAGTGACACAGTTTACCTATTTTCAACAAGTAGGCGGAATCGAATGTAATCCGGTAGCCGTTGAAATCACTTACGGAACAGAACGACTTGCCATGTATCTGCAAGGTGTGGACACAGTTTTTGACATAGTATGGGGCGAAAACGCACATGGCAAAACTCTCTACCGCGATGTTCACAAAGAGGCTGAAATAGAGTTCAGTAAATACAACTTTGAGATTGCCGACACAGCGATGCTCTTTGCAGAATTCAACGCAAAAAGCAGTGAGTGTTTACGCACAATCGAAGCAGGTTTACCATTACCAGCGTATGATTTATGCATGATGGCTGCAAATACTTTCAATGTCCTCGATGCAAGAAAAGCGATTAGCCAAACAGAGAGACAAAACTACATCCTAAAAATCCGTGAACTCTCCAAAGGGTGTGCAGAGCTCTATAAATCACAAGAAGCGGATAGATTGGCGAGAGTAAAAGCGTAAAATGTATTGCAAATTGCCATCTTTTTAAATAAAACATAAAAGTTGGACTACACTCAGATTGTCAGTTGGCGATTTGATTGTTTTGTTGTATTGTGAAGGAGAAGGTGGGACAGGGTCAGCCTTTAACCAAAGGATGTAACAATGCGACTCGCAATCATAATTGTTATTCTTTTGCTTCTCTTGGAAGTAAAAGTTTATTAAAAGCTTTTAGAGAGTTCACAGCTCTCTATCTGTCCCAACTGACACAATTATAACATATTTTATTTAGAGATTAGTAGCTTGAATATAAAGGATGAGTGCAGAATGACCCTAAATTTATTTTCTTCTATGTCGGATAATTATAGTAGCAATTCTCAAAAAATAAGAGTATTAACTGAAAACTGGGTCAATGAGCATGTTTATTGCCCAAATTGTGGTAACAATATTCACGAATACGAAAACAATAGACCAGTTGCAGATTTTTATTGTCAAACTTGCAATGAAGATTATGAATTAAAAAGTAAAAATAGCAAAATCCTTGGTAAAACTATTTCTGATGGTGCTTATAACACGATGATAGACAGAATTACAAGTGAAACAAATCCAAATTTTTTCTTTTTAAATTATGATAAAAATAGTTATGACATAGTCAATTTTTTAGCAGTACCAAGCTATCTATTTGTGCCAAATATGGTTATCCCACGAAAAAAGGGGATACCAAATAGACCAAATTACATAATGTGTAATATCGATATATCAAGTATTCCAAGTAGTGGGAAAATATTTTATATTAAAGACAAGCAAGTTCAAAGTAAAACTCAAATATTGGATGAGTGGAATAAAATAAGTTTTTTGAAGGAATCAAGTAATGTGCAATCAAAAGGTTGGTTGCTTGATATTATTAAATGTATTGAAAAACTTGAAAAAGTAAATTTCTCTTTAAATGACATGTACCAATTTGAAAAATATTTGAAAATGCAACATCCTGAAAATAACAATATACAAGCAAAAATACGACAACAGCTTCAAATCCTAAGAGATAAAAATTATTTAAAATTTGAAAGTCGTGGAAAATATACGCT
>JAUSKV010000077.1 GCA_030646745.1 Sulfurimonas sp.
AGTGAAGCAATCTAAAAAGGGGGTTATGCAAGAAGTCTATTGTGTAATTGTGGTCAATTTTCTGTAATATTGATAGATAATTTATATTCATAAAATTAATATCGAAAAAAATTTAATCTAAGAAGGGAAAAAAAGGTGTCGCACACACTTTCATCTATAAAGAGGCAAAATCGAGTAGCAAAAATCAAGTTTCAATTTAATTCTGATGTCCCTACAACCCTATAAAGATGCGAAAACAAGTGAAGCGCTTTTAGCAAAGCGAAAATGTTTCTTAGTAAAATCTTGTTTTTCGAGAATTACATAGCACAGTGCAATATTTTTTCATCCACTCCATTTCTTCTGATATATTTCTCTCTAAATAAAATTAAAGAGTTCATATGAGAGATTTTTATAGCGTTATAGAAGAGTTGAAGAGGTATTTGTCGCGTGATGCAAAGAAAAAAATACTGGATAAAGATGTGGCGGATGCGTTAGGTATTTCTCAGGCAAATTTTGCAACTCTCAAGAGGAGAAACTCTATGCCTTATGAAAATATTCTGCTGTTTTGCCAAAAAGAGAAGCTTTGTGTTCGTGAATTCTTTTTTGCAGAGCTGTAAAATACTCGTTAAATTTTGGACTGAATTGTCACTTTTTTAGCTTCAAAAAGTTCAATTGCTTTTTGAACCATAGGCTCATCTGTGATGTCAACGCCATTTATCTCCTTGGCGGATTCATCGCTTTGTGAGCAGTTACTTACACAACTGTCACTTCCGCTAATTTCGGCATCTTCAATCATAGAACTGCTTTGGTCAAGCAGCATCGTTGGTTGTTCTATGAGATGTGGATGTGTTGCAGTCGGCTCGGCTATTTGAGTAGCATTTTCCGGAATTAAATCATTTTTTTTTTCTTCTTCTTCCATCGCTTTTGAACAAGGCAAACCTTTTATTTGCGTCTCAAATCCGAATATCTCTCGTACTAGTTGTCTGATAACCGTGTAGCCATGTTTGAGTATCTGTTTGCACTCTTCGTTTGCACAACTCTCCCATGACAGAATACCCTCTTCATAAGATACAAATGTTACGCTCTTAGTAAAACACTCACCGAGTTTATGGTTTCTGTCTCCTATTTTATGTATCAACTCTTCAAAGCTTTTGACATGCGGATTGATAATGGAATACGGAGCTGCTTTTGGTTCCTCTTCAATTTTTATTTCTATCTCTTCTTTTGTCTGTATGGTCGGTTGGGCTTGTAGCTCTTCTGCCGGTTTTGGGTGCGCAACTGCGGCATGTGGAACTTCTATTGCCGGTCTTTGAATCTCTTTTTGGAGGGACTCTATCATCTGGTCAATCTCTTTGATTCGGAGCGCTTCAACCATCTTAAAAAATATAAGCGAGAGAACAAAAGAGCCGTTGGCATTGATGCTGAAGAGGTATTTTGAATCACTTAAAATTCTGAAAAATCTATCTAAAACTAATGTAGAAAAGAGCGCATCATGGTTATACATACGCTCTTTGAGGTAGGCAATAAGTTCATCCACAACCATTTCAGCTTCATAATCTTCCAAAATTTTTGTGTATTCAACCAACTGTCCATAATCTTTTGCAAAAACAGCACCAAAGAGGTCTGTTAAAAATTTTGGGTCAACAAGCCCCAACATGTCGGTTACGGTTTTGACATCGACATGATTTTTGGAGTAGATGATGGCTTGGTCGAGGAGGGTGAGCGTGTCTCTTAAGCTTCCGTTTCCGCTTCTGGCGAGTATCTCAAGGGCATCACTCTCATACTCAATCTGCTCTAAGTGAAGTATGTGCGCCAGATGGTCTGCTATCTTGTTTGTCGCAATGCTTTTAAATCTAAAGTGCTGCGTACGGCTCAAAATCGTTGCCGGAATTTTGAGCGGGTCGGTGGTTGCAAGTATGAATTTTACATAGGCGGGCGGCTCTTCAAGTGTTTTGAGAAGTGCATTGAATGCCTGGGGAGTCAGCATGTGGACTTCATCGATTATGAAGATTTTAAATCTTGCGGTAGAGGGTTTGTATTTTGTCTGCTCAACAAGGTCACGGATGTCGTCTATTCCGCGGTTGGAAGCGGCATCCATCTCCACAATATCCATGTGGCGACCTTCAAGGGCTAAGGTACAGTTTTGACAAACTCCGCATGGCTGACGGGTTACGCCCCTCTCACAAATAAGAGCTTTTGCAAAGATACGGGCGGTTGAAGTTTTACCGCTTCCTCTGAGACCTGAAAAAAGGTAGGCATGGGAAAGGCGGTTGGAGTCGAGTGCGAGGGAGAGAGTTTGAGAAATTGTCTCTTGACCTATAAGCTCATCAAAGTTTGACGGTCTATATTTTCTGGCTAATACCTCTGAACTCTCTTTCACATGCCACTCCATTTTTAAGTAAGGGATTTTATCATTTAAAGGGTTAAAGTATCATCAAAATTAATTTTGCAATCACGGTGTTATCCTAATCAAAAATCATAAAAAAAGAGTACATTTTGAATTATTAATTAAGAATATAAAAGTATAATTTAACAAAATATATTAAGTAATATTTAATAATGGATGGTTTGTTTTATGAATAAAATATTAAAAAAAGTAAAAATACAAAAATCAGAGTACAAATATAAAGAGGCAAGAGATTTAATAGAAAAAGAAGAAGCTCTTAATCCTGAGTTGTCAAGAGAATTGGCAGAGTGTTACTACAAAGATTTAGAACTGCATAGAGATTTTTCTTATAAAAAAGCTTTGGATATTTTAGAAAAAATCGAACAAGACAGCTCTCCGGAAAAAACTTCACAATTGCTGGGTGCTGTTTATAAAAGAAAATGGGAATACGAAGCCAATGTTGATGATTTGTACAAATCAATAGAACATTATGAAAAAGCTTACAACGAACATAGAACAAAAGACGAAGGATATGGCGGTGTTAATGCTGCGTACATGTATGATGTTTTGGCAAATAAAATAGCTTTATCTGATAAAGAATATTCTGAAATACTACACAAAAAAGCTATTGAAATAAGAAGCGATATCATCAATACTTTTAGTACAAAGAAAGATGACCCGTGGATTTACCATACTCTGGCACAAGCTTATCTGGGTGTAGGTGAAGTGACTACATGTAAAAGCATTTTAGAAGAAGCCAACAAAGCTTCTATCTATGCCAATTGGCAAATATTCACTACTTACAAACAACTAAAATCATTGGCAGAGCTAAAAGGGATAACTGACCTAGATTTTCTCTTGCCTT
>JAUSKV010000094.1 GCA_030646745.1 Sulfurimonas sp.
ATGTTTATCAAAAACTTTAAAAAATATCAAAAAGAAGATAGTAAATTTGACTTTTCCGAGGCTGGCCCGAAAGTAGGGAGTTGAATCACTGTCTAATCTTACGTACTAAAACGAACGCGTCCGTTTTAGTGGTACGAAAAACTTTGTTTTTCGAGAATTACAATGCGCCTCACTTCTTTTGTTTTCTAAAGAAACTCACTTCTTTCGTTTTGTAGCATGTGTCGCATAAAACCATAAGCTGCTTCCAACTGCAATTAATATTAGTGGAGCTATCCAAGGTTTTTGACCTACGCTCTCTGCGAGTTTTACTAAAAAATCTCCTGAATAATAACTTCCAATACCTATCGACAGAGCCCAAACTGCAGCACTCGCTGCATTTAAAAGAGCAAATTTTTTGAACTCATATTTTGTAAGTCCGATAGCAATAGGTATAATAGTTTTTGCTCCGTAAATAAACTTTTGAAGTAAAATTATCCATGAACCATATTTTTTTATCATAATATGTGAGAATGCTAATTTTCTTCTGTGTTTACGAAGTCCTTCCATCATCATAGTTTTTTGGTATCGTGCCATATAAAAAAGTAACATGGCACCAAGTGTATTGGCTATAAAAGCGATGAAAATAGAGAGAGACAAATCCATTTTTCCCATGTATGAGAGAACTGCCGCCCCAATAAGTGCCATAAACCCACCGCCGAGCGAGTATAAAAAAAGTCCTATATATCCGTAAGTTGCTAAATTAGTAAATGTATCTTCCACATGTCATCCTATTATTAAATCTCATAAAATCAAACCTAGAGCAGATTTTATTCAGTCACTAAAGCTTCACCGTTGGTGAGATTCTAAAGTTGTTTTATTTTTGCTATCTCATCACGAAGTCTTGCTGCCTCTTCAAAGTTTAACTCTTTTGCAGCTTGCTTCATCTTTAACATGAGTTCTGTCGTGAGAGCTTTTTTCTCTCGTGGCGGCATTTTATGCATTTTTTTGTTTTTTTGGTAAATGCCGCCATGGTCTTCTACTTTTAAATTTTCATCAAGTTTTCGTATGGTTGTGGTAGGCGTTATTCCATGCTCTGTGTTGTGAGCCTCTTGAATTTCCCTTCTTGCCGTTGTTTTATCAATAGCTCTTTGCATTGAACCAGTAATTTTGTTTGCATAGAGAATGACTCTTCCCTTGGAATTTCTAGCACCGCGTCCGATGGTTTGAACGAGGGCGGTTTCACTTCTTAAAAATCCTTCTTTATCAGCATCCAAAATTGCCACTAAAGAAACTTCCGGCAAATCTAAACCCTCTCGAAGAAGATTTATCCCTATGAGCACATCAAATTCACCCTTTCGGAGTGAACGGATGATTTGATTTCTCTCAATCGTATCAATATCTGAGTGCATGTATTGAACTTTGATACCCAAATCTGCTAAATATTTTGTGAGTGCTTCTGCCATCTTTTTTGTTAAAACCGTAATGAGAACTCTCTCATCGTTTACTATTACTTTTTTTATCTCATCATGTATATCTTCTACTTGGTTGCCTGATGGTTTTATCTCTAAAATAGGGTCAAGAAGCCCTGTCGGACGAATGATTTGATGCGCCGTGACGCTTGACATCTCCAGCTCATATACCGAGGGCGTGGCTGAGACAAAGAGATAATAGGGTGCTTTGTTGATGTACTCATCCGCTTTGAGGGGTCTGTTATCTAGCGCACTAGGAAGTCTGAAACCATACTCAACCAAAACTTCTTTTCTTGCTCTGTCCCCCGCATACATGCCGCGATACTGAGGCAGAGAGACATGCGACTCATCGACGATGACCAGATACTCTTTATGGTGGAGTGCAAAATAATCAAGCAGAGTGTAAGGTGCTTCTCCCTCTTTTTTGTTTGTAAGAAGTCTTGAGTAGTTCTCTACCCCCTTACACATGCCGGTCGTTTGCAACATCTCAAGGTCAAATTCCACTCGCTGCTTAAGTCTTTGGTACTCAACAAGTTTGCCCTCTGCTTGAAAGTAGGCAAGTCGCTCATCAAGCTCCTCTTCTATTCGCTTAATTGCAACCGCCATTTTCTCTTGGCTAACACTAAATTGTGAAGTTGCATAGATTGTAAACTGTTTATGCTCTTCTAGTTTTTTATTATCGATGATGTCGAAGGTATAAATTGCTTCTATCTCATCGCCAAAAAACTCTATACGAATTGCTTCTTGTTCAAAGTATGGAGGGTAAATATCAAGTGTTTCACCGTTAACTCTTATGTGTCCGCTTTCAAAATAGGTGTCGTTTCTGCTGTAGCCCATCTCTACGAGACGAAGAAGAAGTGTTTTTTGTGAAATAACATCTCCAACTGCCACAGATTGAACCATGTTCTCATACTCCTCAGGGTCTCCCAATCCGTAGTTTGCAGAAACCGAGGCAATTACAATAACATCATCATAACTTAAAAGATTCGCTGTAGAGGAAAGCCGCATGCGCTCAAGCTCTTCATTTATAGCACTATCTTTTTCTATAAAGAGGTCTTGACGTGGAATGTACGCCTCAGGCTGATAATAATCATAATAGGAGACAAAGTACTCAACATGGTTATTTGGAAAGAACTGACGAAACTCACTATAAAGCTGAGCAGCTAAAGTTTTGTTATGCGTCATAATGATGGTTGGCATCTGAACATTCTCAATAACCCGCGCCATAGTGTGCGTTTTACCGCTCCCTGTGACACCTTCAAGTGTCTGGTAACGATTCCCTTTGAGAATGCTGTTTGTGAGTTCTTTGATTGCAGTCGGCTGGTCTCCGGCTGGAGAATAATCTGATATTACTTTAAAATTTACTTCTTTTTTCATGTTTGGAATTATAGCTAAATGTGGAAAATGGATGAGATTTTATACTGTTTTTACAGAGGATAACTGCCTGTAAGCTACCGAGCAATTGTTTCAAGATATAGTTTTAGAAGAGGATATAATTAGACTTCTTAGATTAAACAGCTCATTATAAATTGGACGTGTGTATTATATAATCTCTCAGTTCTAATTCAAACTTTCACTAACGGTTGCAGAATTGTTATTTTTTTATTATGCCACAGTTCTATCACAAGATTTTAAAATATAATTGGCAAAGACTTACTAAAATTATCAAGTGGTTATGAACGCAACTAATTTGGTCTTATTTAAAACATTGTGTTGAGAGTTAAATGTTTTTTAATACGTCTTCCTGAATTATTACGTTGTTGTCATCGTTGATTAAAGTAAGTTCACCATCGCTAATGTTACACTGCAAAGACATTGTTCGCTCTACCAACTGTTCTATGTTTCCATCAATGTTAAGATGAATTACAGAGAGATTTTTAAAGCGTTTGAGTGAATTTTCTACATGCTTATACCAAGCTAAGGCACTCCCCTCCTGATAAGTGTAGATAATAACCTTTTTTGCACGTCCGCATGCTTTTCGGATGCGTTTTTCATCTGGCTGACCCAAATCTATCCACAATAGAATCTCGCCATCGAGTGTTTTTTGCCATAAGTCCGGCTCATCATCTTGTGAAATTCCTTTGCAAAATTGCAGCGTTTTATTCGCATTAAGTACAAATGCCGCTAATCGCACCATCAAACGCAAATCATTTTCAGATGGGTGCTTAGCCAGAGTTAAATTGTGTTCTGCATAATAGTGAGAATCCATATTTGCAATATTGAGAGAAGCTTTATGGATAGTTGCTTTAGTGGACATATTCTTCCTTGATTTTATGATGGAGAGTATAGCAGATAGAGGCTAAAAGCTGATTGTTTAAGTAAAACTATGTGACAATGCAAGGACAGAAACAATAACACTTCACAAGGCGTACACATGAAACAATCACCTAAAAAATATTATAGCAATACAGCTAAAACACCTCATAATAATAGAAGAAAATTACCGCCAAAAAGCAGCAGTACAGATATCTCTCCTAAAAATGAGGTGAAAGAGATGTTTATGAAATGGTTCAAAAAGAATAATATCGTTGGGCAGATTATGAGTAAGCAGGATGTAGTTCAAAATATATTGATTAAAATAAATGCAAAACAAGAAGATGCTCTGGGGAGTGCGATAAATGAACTAAAGAATGAGGGTTTAATAGAGGTAAAAGAAGATGGAGTCACATTAGTTTTGACTCAAAAAGGTACTGACTTTATCCTATGAGTTTCGTGAAGCTGTTATTGTAGTTCTTTTACTTTTTGTGATAGAATTATATTTATATAAAAAATAGGAATTAAGATGCAAAGTTTGACAAGTTTAGAAAGATTAAGTGAAAAAATATCGCAAATAGTAAAAAATCAGGATTCTTTGAAGAGTGAGAATGAGGCTATTCGTAACGAACTTATTACATTGAAAGCTGAAAAAGAAATAAAAGACCAAGAGATAGAAAAGCTTATTGAACAAAACGCTAAAAAAGATTTAGAGATAGAAGAGAT
>JAUSKV010000101.1 GCA_030646745.1 Sulfurimonas sp.
ATCTCTGTTGCAACTTCACGAGCCGTTTCAACAGAAGTTCCCATACAAACAACACAAACATCTGCGTCGCTCATGTCGTAGGACTCAACCATGTTATATTTACGACCGCTTAGTTTTTCAAAATCATCAAACACTGCTTGAATTTTTGGTATAACTTTTACCATTAAATCGTTATGCTGACGCGCCTTATGCTCAAAGTGCCAATCTTCTTCTGTTTGAACACCATGCGTTACAGGGTGTTCAAAGTCTAGCATGTCATTCATCGGCTTATACTCACCAACGAAACCATACGCTTCATCATCTGTGAGTGTATGCACACCTTGTGCCGTATGAGAAGTCATAAAGCCATCTTGGTGCACCATACATGGAAGTCTTACATCATGATCTTCTGAAACCTTAAACGCTATGAAATTTAGGTCATACACATCTTGTGGGCAGTAAGCATCAAGTTGAATCCAACCGCTGTCACGACCCAAATACATGTCAGAGTGGTCACCGTTTACATTCAGTGGAGCTGCCAAAGCACGATTAGCAACATTTAAAACGATTGGCAAACGCATACCGGATGCTTGATAGAGTACTTCAACCATTAATGCAAACCCTTGAGAAGAAGTTGCAGTTGCAACGCGCCCACCGGCAGCAGCAGCACCAACGCATCCACTCATCGCAGCATGTTCAGACTCAACCATTACATATTCACCCTCAATATAACCGTCTGCTAAAAACTTTGCATAGCCCTCTACAATAGGAGTTGATGGGGTAATAGGATATGCTGCCACAACGTCTATTTGACACTGTCTAAGTGCTTGAGCTGCTGCACGGTTTCCGTCCCAAACCTCTATTTTTTGTAATTCCATTTTATCAAATGCCATTATTTTTTCTCCTCATTTTTAGCAGGCCATGCAGCCAACTCTGTCTCTTCATCTGCTTTTTCGGAAAACATCAAAAGCGATTTTGGGTTTGTAGGACAAACTTCAACACAGATACCACAGCCTTTACAGTGATCCATATCAACACCAATCATCTTTTTATCTCTTGAAATAATCGAAACATCTGGACAATAAATCCAGCAAAACTGACAATCAATACAAAAATCTTTATTAAACACAGGCTTATTAATTCTCCAATCTGCAACACTTGCTACAAATGAACTATTTTCAGAATATGCTCGATCTTCTTGATGCGTTCCTGCGATGTCATCTATTTTACCGTTGAATGTACGAAGCATTGCCCCGATTTCAAACTCATCCCATCCTTTATTTGCCATCATCAGCTCCTTATTTCACTTCATCAAAAGCACGTTGAATTGCAAGCATGTTTGCATCAATTATCTTTTGAGGTAATTTTCCGAGAATTCTTTTCATACTCTCTTTGAAAAACTCTATATCATACATTCCGGAAATCTTCATAAATGCACCCAACATTGGCGTGTTTGGGATAGCACGACCTATCGTCTCTTGAGCTATTTTGATACAGTCAACTGTATAAACTTTTTTGCCCGCAAGCTTTGGCTGAGAAGCTACAAGTTCCTCTGTACTCAAGTGAGTTGTAATAATATAAATAGTATTTTCTTTGTGATTAACGGTAACATCTGATGTGAAGACTAATGCAGGGTCAATTACAAATACAAAATCCGGTTCCATATATTTTTCATGATTCATAATAACTTTATCGTCAACACGGTTAAAAGCCATCATTGCTGCACCCCGTTTAGCCGACCCATAAAATGCAAACGCCTGTACATGCTTACCAGTTGTAGAAATAACATCCGCTAAACCTTTAGCACCCGTTACAGCGCCTTGTCCAGCACGACTATGCCATCTAATTTCTAGCATAAATTCTCCTTCATTTTTATCGAGAATATTAAAAATATATTTTAAATTCCAATTTACCTTATATTTTAGGTAAGTTGCTCTTAAAAATAGCTTGAAACAGAGTAACTCAGGCTTAGAAGTTTAGTTGTGTGATTTTTTCCTACTTTTTAAATGAATTACTGCTTCAAGAGCATCTCCTAGAATTGTATCTGTAAATTTTTCTATCACTTCACGCGAATCATATCCGCTCAAAACACCGATTGAATTTACGCCGGCACTCTTTGCAGCAATCAAATCAAGTTTTGTATCGCCTATCATCCAAACCTCTTTGCCTTCAATTTCAAGTGCTTCCATCGCTTTAAGAATAGGCTCTGCATGCGGCTTTGGATTTTGGACATCTTCTCTGCCTATTAACACCTCAAAGTAACCCATCAAGCCAAAATATTCCATTAAAATCTTAGAGTACTCCGCCGTTTTTGTAGTCACAATTCCAAGCGTTGCGAACTCACTCGCCTCCAAAACGGCCTCTCTGGCATTCTCTATAAGAAATGTTTTTTGCGTAGAAATTTTGCGATAATTTTCTTTATAAGTTGCCACGAACTCCCAAACAATAGCTCTCTCAATTCCTAATCCCTCAAACATAATATCAAGCGGATACCCGATAAGAGCTTTGATTGCATCGTCACTCGGCTGTACAAAATTATGAACATCAAAAGCGTGATGAAAACTCTCTAAAATCGCCTCCGTTGAGTCTATAAGTGTTCCGTCTAAATCAAAAAGTATTATCATTTTATCTCTTCCTTTTCCCACTTTATGTAGTTATGCCAAATACCGCTCAAGCTCGGCTCTACATTTTTTATATTTTTATTTACTGTAGTAATTGAGGTAGGAATATATAAAAAGAGGTAGGGATTATCCTCTGCAATAATTTTAAACATCTCCCTCCACATGCCATTCAATCTCTCTCTATCGACCATGCTTTGAGACTCTTCTATCATCTTATCTATTGTTGGATTTTTGTATCCAACAAGGTTAAATCCACCTTTTTTATCACTGTCGCTGTGCCAAAACATGTAGGGATCCGGCGTGGAGGAGAGTCCCCAGCCTAGCAAAATTGTCTCAAACTTTCTCGGAAACACAACCATATTTAAAAATGCCTGCCACTCCATGACTTTAAGCGTTACAACTACTCCCGCCTCTTTTAACTGGCTTTGAAGTATCTCTGCGGCGTAGGGTCTGATTGGGCTGGAGTTTGATGTGGCAATCTCAAAAGTAAAGGGATTATTCTCATCATAGCCTGCCTCCTTTAAGAGTCTTTTAGCCTCTTTTATATTCTGAATCGGAGCTTTCACATCTGCGTTATACGCATTCGTTCGCGGTAAAAATGGACCCGTGCAGACCTTTGCATGTTTAAAAAAGAGAATCTCTACAAGCGCATCTCTGTTAATCGCAAGAGAGAGAGCTTCTCTCACTTTTGGGTTTTGAAACTTATTTAATCTCAGATTAAAGCCCAAATAGGTGTATGAAAAACTTATCTCTTCATAAATATTTGTCGTCTCTAAAAACTCTTTGTTTAGTTGTCTTTCATACTCCATCGGTTCAATGCTTCCTATGTCGAGAGCATGTGATTTGAGCATCAGAAACCTCGTCATCGGGTCGGCTATGACATGGAAGGAGACTCTCTCTATTTTTGGTTTTCCTTCAAAATAGTTCTCGTTTGCCACCAAAATAATATTTTTTGAGTGTTCAAGCTGGTGAAGTTTATAGGCACCTGTTCCGATTGGATTTGTGTTGAATTTGGAACTCATAAGATTTTTTTCATCTTTTAAAACATGGTACGGAAGAATTCCCATCATCCATGTTTCAAGAGCTTTAAAATAGGGCTCTTTGTATTTGACCCTTACCGTAAATTCATCCAGTGCCTCAACGCTTTGAACAAACCTGAAATTGGCACTATAAGGTGAAACAACTTGCGGCGACATGAGGGTTTCATAGGTAAAAATAACATCTTTAGCACTAAACTTTGCACCGTCATGCCATGTGACTTGCGGATTGAGTTTGAAAACG
>JAUSKV010000099.1 GCA_030646745.1 Sulfurimonas sp.
ATGAGCATAAGAGAGTATCTTATGCTTTTGGTTCTCTAAGTTTTGTTTGTCTGTTGAGACTCTTATATAGCCGAGTGTCAATATTAGCTCACTTTTTTTAAATTCTTGAAAATTTCTTCCCACTGTCTTTCTTTTTCTTCTTTTTTTGCTTTTTCTCTTGTGTGAAAATCTGGAATATCTTTAAAAGTCCCACGAAAGGACGAATAAGGTTCAAATTCTATTATTGAACTTCCATCTATTCTATGTGTTTGACAAACATCAATATGATGTGGCACTGTTTTTGATATCGGTTCCCATCCGTCATGTTCACCTTTTACGGAATAAAACAACCAACCATCAACCCATTTAAACTTACTTAAATGTAGACAACCTTTTGTTTTCTCAGCATATAAATTTACATCACGCTCGCCAAACCAAATAAGTATATTTTCTTTTTTTGAAAAATACTCAGCTGCCTGTTCCCAATTTTTAAATGACATTTTTTGATCCTTTTATTGTTTTATGAGCATAAGAGAGTATCTTATGCTTTTGATTTTAGAGTTTTTGTTTGTCTTTTGAGTCTCTTATGTAGCCAAGTATCATTTTTATTCAATACATTCCAAAACGTCAATAAAGCTTTGAAATGAACCGTAATCTTCACCATCAAGGTCAACGCTAAATCCTCTAGCCTCATCTCTCTGGCAACTTATTCTCCAGGAGCCTGCATCTGGTGCAAGATACTTGTGTTGTACATAATACCCAAATAATGAATCATCATTATCATAGTCATAATTAGGCTCAAACAAAAAATTAGGATTTTGAGCTTCTAACTCTTCTATGTTTTTTGTTTTTAACCCGTCTAAATTTAATAGAGACAACCCTTTGTGTTTAAATTCTTCGATATTAGGTTTTGTGCAAGTCATTCTTGACTCCTCGTATAAAATAGTTTTTTTACACCCGTGGGTGGTTTTTGATAAAAAACACTTCAAATAAAATATAAAAGACTATACAATCCTTTTTTGTTGAATATATTGTATCATAATAGAATAATTATGTCAAGCGTTTTTATATAATTTATTAAAGTATTTTAACGAACGTTTTTTTGTGAGATTGTAAAAAGTAATTGTGGGGGGGGGATAAAGTGAGGGGGTGAGGAAGAGCAGGAGTATTTTTCTTTTTAAAAGTAGCCCCAAAGAGGGGCAAAATTAAAGCCGTATGACATTTGTATTTTTAGAAAATGACAAAAAGCCTTCTCTATTCGTGTAATCAGATCTAAAGCCGTTTTGCTCCAAGATTGACAATATTGCTTTTGAATTTTTGGTTCTCACAAGTATAGAGCTGCTCATCTTCCTGTTTTCTATCATCTCACAAACTTCTGCAAAATATTTTTTGCCATATCCTTGATGTTGATATTTTTTATCTAATGAGAAATACCAAATTTCAAATTCATTTATTTTAATATCATGTGCTAATGTGATAAAACCGATATTCTCATCATTCAATGTGCACATATAATTGCTTATATTCCTAGTCGCAGCGGCATCAAAGTCACAAGGACATGATGCCATACGATTTGCCATTGCTTTAAGATGATCTAAATTTTCAATCAGTTTTTTATCATAAACATTTAGATTTACACCTTCTAGAAATAAATCATATATTAATTTTTGGTCGGCGATTGTTGGTACTGTTAATTTTACAGTGTTCATTTTTCTATTTCCTTTTTAAAAGTAGCCCCCCAAAAGGGGGCAAAGTAACTACATAGAATATATATAGTTAAACGCGTTTGATTTGCAAATATAGTAATGGCAATTTCTCAGCGAGCATATCGCAACATTTTTTGTCTGTCTCAAAAGAAGTCTTTATTTTGTCAAACAACTCTAAGAGAACATACAATTTCTCTACACTACTAGCTGAGAGGTTTGTACCTTTCAGCCTTGCAACTAATATTTTTCGATTTGCATTCAATGTTTGCAATTCGTATTTAAATCTCTTTTTCATCATATTTTATTCCCCCAATTACTACTTTCATTTTTCATGCTTTCCACTGCATCATCTAATTCCCTACTTCCCTGAACCTCCAGAACTTCAAAAAATGTATTGTGAAGAGAAACTAAAAGCTTGTATATAATCACTATACTGAATGCAGAAATAGCAATCTCAATAAATCCATCAAAAACATATATTTTTAATTTAGATAAAAAAGCATTATCTAAAATATCAAAACTCGAATTTGCATACTGTAATTCACTGTTTTTTAACATTCCCAATATTACCTGCTTCCCGAAGACATCTCCGATTGTGTGAATGAGCGAATTAGCAGTTATAGCCAACCATACACTCAAAACAAAAATCGGAAGTTCTAACATAGTGGCGAAAATTTTCATCGTAAATTTTGACATAGCTTGCACATTTTCTCTAGCTAGTGCAAGCGGCATGAGAAAAAGAGAAACGAAATGGAGTGAAAATATCTTCACCATAATAACAATAAATCTTACTAATCCAATAATCATAATCCCGACTATCGGGACGACTCCGAGGGCTATTTTTGCGATAGCAAGACCCATACTTAAACCGGCTATACTTCCAGCAACGCTCGCCGCAACACCAGTGCCAATCAATTTGCCTACTTGACCAACGATAGTACTATTTACAGCCTCTTTCACCCCTTTTGCCATATTCATCGAAATTTGAAATGCTGTTGAAGCCCCCGGTACAAACATATACGGAATAGAAGACATTAAAGTATGCGTAAGACCAAAATAACTATCTTTGCTTATTTCTTTATTTAATTTTTCTAAAACCTCACTTCGACCACTCTTATAAAGTCCACCTATATACTCCGTCTGCATCTTAGTCACAGGGAGCCCTAACACACTTAAATATCCCCAATCCCTTTTAAGACCATACTGAAACTCTATAATCCCTTTTAGCATCGCGATCTTATTCGTATTGTCAGCCCCAGCGCTGGTGCTGGCTTTTTTAAATGCAGCATAATAATCGTCTTTCATCCCACTAAAATTATCCACTTGAAACCAAGCCTTCCCGCATGCGCTCATACTGAACTCAGGGTAAAAATCATTAATAGTGTGCTCACTGTCTATTTTCCCAGCCACAGAACCATTATAGCTTCCACCGTCTTTTACCTCACCTTCTCCACTAGAACCATAGTAATTTCTTATGGCTTTACTATTAACAATACTGCTTACATACGCCCACTTCTCACTCACTGGAAACGCAGAATTTCCATTACTTGAATATGGCATATCTTTCGTATTCCCGCCACCGCTCAAGCTTCCGTAATTATAAATATCATCTCTGCATATCTCTTTGACATTAGTCATAGCAGTAGTTAAATCCGAATACTGCTGATACCCAGCCGCACTCTCTATGATTTGAGATTTACTCCCCACCCCGCTCTTATCTACAATTGCTCTCATCTCAGCATCTATAATAACTTTCGCCGCATCATCAGCCCAATCAGTGAAAAACCCATACCCAATTTTCTCCCAGTTCTGATACTCAGTTTTTAAGACTGTATATCCACCAACAGAAGAGCCATCTGAACCTTTTATCTGGTCTTCAACACCTGACGGGAAAAATAATAAAATACCCCCAATAATACCCGTTATAAAGGGTGTCATTTTCTCATGATTTTGTTTATCTTCCATCTTTGTAGCCATAGGAGCAATTATAAGCCTCGCACCCCATAGTCCAAATCCTGCAATTAAATAAACCAAGTAAATCATACTTACGTCCCCTAGCCCAGAATAGACATCGAAGATAGTTTTAGCATCCAATAAAATATACTCTTTATTATCGATAAAATCGCTAGAACCCGAGCCGTCGCTTGATAAATACTTAGATGTGAACCCGTCTTTTAATTGTAATTTACTTGTTTCTTTGGTCTTTTGTAAATCAATTACATCCGTATCAGTCAATATCGCCGCAGTTAAAATTTGAGGAATCGTCAAATACTTCCCATTTTGATTATTTACTGTAGATTTTGAAATTTCTTTTAATTTTGCTTCCAGCGGTGCAAATTGATCTCCTGCACTTTTTATTGAAGCCTTATTATCAGCCTCCGCTTTCTTTAAATCCTTAGTAAACTTCTTCTTTAAATCTGGATATACTGTAGTAAACAAGCCCAACGGATTATATATATCCCCCACAGGAGCGAGCATACAAGTAACCACTCCCCGTTCAAAATCTACATTATAAACGGCAGCAGTAAAACCCTTTTGCACAAAACTACAAGTAATATTTTTACGAATAAAACTCTTATCAACATCTCCTGCCGGAGTACTCCTAGTCAACTCCGCAATATTAGAGATAATTTTCCGCTCAACTAAAGCCGTGTCAGAGAGTAGAGGTAAATCATCAGTTCTATATTTCTCAGTCGTACCATTCTTAAAATCTTCAGCAATCGCATCAGAGCTCATCTTTCTAAAATCCGCTTGAACAACTCCGACAAAAACTAAAAAAAGAAGAGCTAATATCTTTTTCATTTTATGCTGCTTCTATTTTTCACAACTAAAATATCTAAAGCTATGGCTAAAGTAAAATATATTGCTGTAAGATATTGAATAAGATTGTCTAATTCTTTTGTAAAATTGTTGAATTGTATTTGAGTAACATATTGATAAGTGTCTACGAATGCCAACAAAGAAGTTTTTA
>JAUSKV010000108.1 GCA_030646745.1 Sulfurimonas sp.
TTCTCTCTATCTCTATCACAAGGAGCGGCTCATTCCCTTCTCGCATTGCCGATGTCGGAATTTTGACGGATTTATCTGTCCATGATAGTGATTTGATACGATTTATTACACAAAAAGAGATAGTAAAAAGTGCTGTTTTTAAATCTCAAAAAATCCATAAAACGCATGAAGATAATGCAATTTTGGCTTTTGAACTTGAGGGCGAAGTGGTAGGCGATATCACTACAAACTGGTTTACACCTTTTAGAAAAAGAACTATTATTGTTACATGCAGAGAGACAAAAGAGTCAGCAATAAAGTATTTTGAAGCAGACCTGATTTCGCAATCACTGAATGAATACATCAACATAGACGGCAACTCTCACACTGCAAGAGCCTGTTTTATACAAAGAAGCGATGCGTTGCATGATGAGCTGAAAGCTTTTGTAAATTATTTAGAAACGAATGACAGAGGCTCTTTGGCTTCGATAGAAGATAGCATAATCACATTAGAAATAGCGAGTAAATAAGATGCATGAGGAGAATAGTTTGATTCACAAATCCGTCACAATAGAAGAGGGCGCTACAATTGCCGAGGATGTAGTGATTGGTCCATTTTGTTTCATCGGAAAAAATGTCACGATTGAGAGCGGATGCACTTTAGAGTCAAATATTATCTTAAAAGGGAAGCTTTATATCGATAAGGGTGTAAAAATTTTCAGTTTTGCAATTATAGGAAACGAAAATTCAGAGATAACTGTGGGCGAAAAAACACATATCCGAGAGTTTACGCAAATCGGCTCTCAAGAAGATGAAAATGAAGTGCCAAAAAAGATAACGATAGGTGCAAACAACTTTCTCATGGGATACGTGCAGATATTGAGCGGCGTTACACTTGGTGATTCCTGCATACTTACAAACGCTGTAAGACTTTACGAAAATGTAAAGTGTGAGGAGAGGGTTATTATCGGCGGGTTTAGCAGCATCGAGGCAAATAATACCCTAGGATCTGGAACTATGATAGGCGGTGCATCGTATGTAACGCATGATATTCCGCCTTTTACTTTAGTTGAAGGCAACCATGCAACCATCAAAGGCTTAAATGTTATAGGGCTAAGAAGAAGAGTCGAAAATAAAGATGACATTGAAGAGATAAAAGCAGTCTATAAAAAAATTTTAGGCGATAGCGTCGATAAAAAGCTGGCAAAAGAGATAGGAGAAACGCATTCGAACGATTATGTAAAAAGGTTTGCCTCGTTTGTTGCCGGCAGTAATATCTAAAAATAGACCTCTTTTTTTATAAAACGGATTTCTGAAATGTATATAATCATGTGTTATACTACAAAAATTAATTAAAATATAAAGGTTATTGTTTATGCAAATTCTAATAAAACGACAAAAAACGCGCTTTTTTAAAAAAGCATTCTCTTTGATAGAATTGATGATAGTTATAGTTATCTTGGGGCTTTTAGCGGCTATGGTTATGCCTAGTTTAACAGGTAAGGGTGAAGAGGCTAAGAGAAACTTGGTCTGTGTTCAGATGAAGAGCGTTTACAACGGTGCTTTGGACATGTTTAAGATAAATAATAGTATTTATCCAACAACAGAAGAGGGTCTCGAGGCACTTGTGAAAAATCCTGATGCGGAGAAGTATCCTAACTACTCAATGAGCGGCTATTTTAAAGATGGCAAAATGCCAAAAGATTCATGGAGTAATAACTTTATTTATCTCAATGATGATGGTAAAATAGAGATTATTTCACTGGGTGCCGATAAAAAAGAGGGTGGAAAAGACGAAGCTGCCGATATTAAGATGAGCGAGTGTAAATAGAGTTTTATGCGCAGAGCCTTCACTCTTATTGAACTTTTGATTGTTATTATGATTATCGGCGTGGTTTATACCCTCGCCATTAGCAGTTTTCAAAAGATAGGGGATGCGTCAAAGAAGGTGAATTTAGAGAATTTAAAAGAGTATCTTCAGAACTTTCCACATGCTAAGAGCTCAAAAATTTTATGCTTAGATGATTGCTCTAAGTGTGATATTTTGGTGGATGGAGAGGTCGAAAAAACTCTTGACGACTTTTTAGATAAGAATGTAAAAGTTTATAGATATGACTTTTTGCAAGGTATGTTTGAAGAGAAACAAGAGGTCTATTTTAACAAAGAGGGTGTCGAGAAGAAAGTTTGCTTCTCCTATGAAGTTGACAAAAAGGGTGTAGGGGGACAGGTCTTTGTGGTGTTGAATGAATCGGTATATGATTTTTCTACATACTTTGAGCCTGTAGTTGTTTATAAATCTCTGCAAGAGGCGATAGAGGCCAAAGAGAAACTCATTCAAGAGGTGCTAAAGTGATTTTTAAATACCGTGGCATAGATGCAGAGGGCAAAAAAGTAAGTGACAAAATAGAAGCTGCATCAATTGAAGAGGCAAAAAGTAAACTAAAATCTAAAAAAATAATTTATCAAAGTATAGATGAAGATTCTCTAGCCTTTTATGAAAGATTTGACTTTAGCAGAAAATATAAAATTCCCGCAAAAGAGCTCTCCAGCCTCTCAAGAGAGTTGGCCATGTATATCCGCTCCGGTATCAGTATAGTTTCAGCTCTTAAAATAGTTCAATCCCACTATGAAAATAACAAAAAAATGAAACTTTTTTTAAATACCGTCAGCACCTATTTGGATGAGGGAAAAGATTTTTATACTGCGTTAGAGTCTCAAAGTATAGTCACTCTTCCGGAATTTTTTAAGCAGTCCATTAAGGTGAGCGAGAGTGGCGGAATTTTGGATGAAGTGCTCATGGAACTCTCCAGATTTTTAAAGGAACAGGATAAAATAAATAAAGAGATTAAAGCTGCTTTTGCCTATCCATCCTTTATGATTGTCATCTCACTTCTTATGATTTCGTTTATGCTCGCCTTTGTTGTGCCTCAAATAACAGGCATATTTGCGAGCATGCACCAAGAACTCCCGACGCCTACAAAAGTTGTAATTGCTCTGGGTGATTTTTTTAATCATAACTTTACGACGATTCTTGCACTGATATTTCTATTTGTAGCAGGCTTTATGTTTTTTATGAAGAAAAGTTACGGCTTTGCATATGCGGTTCACAAACTTATACTTAAGCTTCCGCTTTTTGGTGAAATAGCCCAAAAGAGCGAGTTGGCACGCTTCTCTTACATCGCTTCTTTGCTCACTCGTTCAGGTGTCCCTTTTGTTCAGACTATTAAACTGAGCGCAAATATCTTAAATAATTTGGTTTTAAGAGAGCTTTTTAGCGGTGCTGCAAAAAAAGTTGTTGAGGGAAAACTTCTCTCAAATGCCTTGCATGATTCCAAAACTAAGATAGATTACGCTTTCGTGCAATCCGTTGCGCTTGGCGAGGAGACTTCGCAGATTCAGAATGTACTTACAAATATTTCAGAACTCTATTTTGAAGAGAACCGAGATAAAATAAGTATGCTTCTCACACTGCTTGAACCGGCTCTTATGCTCTTTGTCGGCGGAAGTATAGGCTTTATTGTTGCTGCTATGCTTCTGCCGATTTTCTCTATGAGTGTGGGTTGATCGGCATGAGAAATGCAATAGCTTTACTTATAACAGTTTTTTTTGTTATGGCAATTACTATTGCTGTCGGCATTGGCTTAAAACAGGTTAAAGAGGCATCTATGCATGTAGAGGGTGAGAGATTTATGCTCCAAACCAGTATGATTTTGGATGATGTTTTAAACATATTGCAAACCTCCAAAGAGATAGATCAAGTGATAGCAAAGAAATCCAGTGAAGTTTTTTTTGTTTTTTTATCCAGTGTCTCTTTTATTCCATTTCAAACTTCTAATCTTAAAGTAAGCATAGAAATAAAAAGTGCAAGGTCAAAGTTCAATCCAAACTCTTTAATGGACGGCAATAATACTATGGTGAGAGCAGATGTTTTAAGAGAGTATGTGAGTAAAAACAGGGTCAATAGAGAATATGTAAATATTTTACTCGATGTAATGGGTAAAATTAAAGAAGATGAATCCTATAATAGCGCCATATTTAATGAAAAATCCTCTCTTTTTAGAGATTATGTTGTCTCTAAAAAACATTTAAACGAGGTCAATGATTTTTATATGAAAACGTATCATGACAACAACTTGAAAAATATAGATTTTGAAAATCTTTTTTACTTCTCAAAAAACAGGGATGAAAAGATAGATCTCAATTATGCAACGCCGCAAGTATGGGAGATGATGCTTGGATGTGACAGGGTGCGGGGCGAGCAACTAAGTTTGGGTGGCGGAACATATAACTCTTTGGCAAATGTGGATTTGAACGATGAAGAAAAAATAGCACTGAGCAAGTTTAACACAAGTTTTTTTGAGCCCTATTTGGATGTTTTAGTCGAGATTTCACAAGAGTCTCAAAGTGCAAAGATAAAGTTTGAATATGATATATCTACAAAAAAAGGTTCCAATTTTGTTTACGAAATTTAAAAAAAGATATAAGAGTATATTTTTAGACCCGGACTCAGCGGTTCTGCATGTTAAAGGTCTCACCAGACATGCCAATGAGAAGATAAATATAATCCTCTCTCCCACCCTCTACTGGGTAAAAAAGCTCTCTTTGCCTCTCAAAAATGTAAGGGATGTAAAAAAGCTTCTTCCGTCACTTTTTGAAGATACTCTGCCTAGCGGGAATTATAGTTACAGTGCCTATAAAAGCGGCAGTGAATTTTTTATATTTGCTTATGAAGATAAAAAGATATTGGATCTTTTGTTGCAAAAAGGTATCCCGTTATCAAATGTCGCAGCACTTTTTTTTGCTCAAAGTGAGTTTGGTACTTGTGAGAGTGCGATAAGAATTAATGAATTCCAATGCATCTATGTCAAAGATGAAATTGTTGTTGTTGTTCCATCCTCTTGGATTCAAGATAGCAAAACATTGGATTTAACCTATATTAAACCCTTAAAACACTCTATAACACTCAAACAGTTTGGACATGTGGTTGATAGCAAAAGCTTGTATAAAATAGGCGTAATTATGGCTCTTTTAATCTCTCTTATAGCTACAGAATATTTTATTACCGCCAAAAAAACAGCAGATATGTTGAAGCTAAAAGAGGAGTTGTTTACAAAATACAATCTGCAATCCACAATGCTTCAAAACAGTGCAACGCTGAAAAAATATGACTCAATGTACACAACTCAAATGAAAATAAGAGAGTATATCTCCTATCTTTTGACCCTGAAACTGGGCGACAAAGAAGAACTTGTACGCTTAAGCTTAAAAAACAATATTTTACAAGCTGAATTTAGCGGTATCGCAGAGGGCAAAGAGTTGCCTATAACTCAAATATTAAGAGATAATAAAATCAACTTTAAATCCTTCTTTAAAGATAAATCTTGGCATGTGGAGCTTTCAATATGAACCGTATAAATCCGCTGCATATAGGAGTACTTTTAGTTGTTATTTTGATATTTT
>JAUSKV010000114.1 GCA_030646745.1 Sulfurimonas sp.
AGTCTTTCATATTTATTACTTCAAAACTTCATTACCAAAATCCGTAAAATAGAATATTGATAAATCATGTTTTAAAGCTTTGATAGTCGTACGGTCTATCTGTTGTTGTTTTGATTAAAGAGAGATAAGGAGAGGGTACGAATCTTTCCTTATGTAAATTACTCAATGCAAGAGACGGGGAGTCTCAAACACGAAGTTAACCGAAGTCAACCTCTACAGATTCGTACCCTGCATTCAGTAATTTGATATGAGAGAATTCTACTGCTTTTTTTAAGCTATTACAATAAAGAGTATAACTAAGCCTTATAATACATAGTTGTGTAATATTATGTTATTTGAGGATTATAGAAAATGCTTTTTAGAAAAATAGGATTTGAACCTTAAATTTTTAAATTAGTTACAAAAAGAATTATGATTTTTTTATAGGAATATTGAAGATTTTTCTGTTTGTGGTATAATTTGCATATGAGAGAGGAGTAATCCCCCCTCGGCGTTTAATTATCTCTTAGATACCTAAGTATCTCATAGACAACTTTAAGAATTAGTTCGATAATTCTTAACATGTAAATCACTATACTTTACGGTTAAAGATTTACTAAACTATATGCACAGTTCCAGCTGTCGCATATAGCTACAGCAGAACCGCACTTGAATTATATCAAAAAACTAAAATGTCTCGAAATGTACTTCTGAAATTTAAGGTTTTCAAGTGTACAATCACGCCACTCCTCAAAGGGTGCCAAATCATTTAAGATATTTGGCTGCGTCAACTTAGAGTTGAAATTCTTTGAGATTATCATCTTAAAATCTTTCGAAATTCACTTCTAGTTTATGCCCTGTTGCATGAGCGTATTCTACTAATGTGGAAAGCTTCGGAGAAGAAGAGTAGCTATGACTCTCTAATCTTGATATATTACTTTTATTTGTATGTAATGCAGCGGCTATTTCTTCCTGAGTTAAACCAGATGCTTTTCTCATAGATATTAGAATATCAATTATTTTATATCTCTCTTCTAATAAATCATACTCTTTTTTTACATTCTCATCAGAGAGTGCTTTTGATTTAAAGTTTTTAAACGATGGTTTAGTTTCCATTTTCAAGCTCCTTTTTTCGCTTTAGTGCTACTTCCATATCTTTTTTTGGTGTTTTTTGAGTTTTTTTAACAAATGAATGAAGTATCACTATTTCATTTGTTTGTTCCATTGCATAACAAAATATTGATCTTCCTATTCCTTCTTTAGCTTTTGCTCTTATTTCAAAAAGCTTATTACCTAAAGAATCAGTATGAGGCTTACCAAGATTTGGACCATGCTTTTCAATCATCTCTGCAATTCTGATAAAGTCAGCCAAGATTCCATCTGGAAAAGATAAAGTCTCTTTCTCAACTCTAACACTGTAAAATGATATATTCCAGTTATTCATGCAAGTATGTTATCATATTTGATAACTTATTGTCAATATAATCAAAACTCTAATCCATCTACTTCATTTCTGCCGCTATGGTCTGCTAACTTTGCATATCTCAGAGTCATTTTTATATCTTTGTGATTCATGAGCTTTTGAATAGTAAAAATTGGAGTTCCATTGATAGCAAGGTGTGAAGCGAAAGTATGTCTTAGAGAGTGTAATACCACCCTATTCTTTCGATCATCTGATTCTAGCTTTGTATTGAATAGCTTATTCATAATCTCTCTTAATGGCTTTTGAATAGTTGTTTCACTCACATCAAAGAGTTTTTCTGCATGTTCAATCTCAACTGTGTAGTCTTTCAAAAGTTCAATTACATCGTCTTTTAAAAAAGCTTTATAGGTTGTATTATTTTTAAAATCTTTTAGTGTCAATATCTTGTGAGTGATATTTATATCTTTTTTTCTTATGTTCATCGTTGATGCAAGTCTTGCACCTGTTGTTAAAGATAATTTACAGAACAGATACAGTCTCTTATTATCTTCAACGGCTTTGTAGAGCTTTTTAATCTCTTGTACGGTTAAAAATCTTTCTCTATCATTATCAACATCATATTTTTTTATGAACTTTGAAATATCATTTATAAGCAGCTCTTCACTTATACCAAATTTTATAATAGTGCCAAGTAAGGATAATATATTGTTCACTGTTTTTGGAGCTAGTGGAGTTTCAAGTTTTATTTTTTTAAATTCTTGTATATCTTTTTTATCAATGGTGTTTAAATCCGTATTTTCAAAATATGAGAGTAAGTGTTTTTTATAAGATGAAATATCTTTGTTTTTACTGTCTCGTTCCGCTCTGGTGTTGAAGTATTCATCTGCAATTTCTTTTAAGAAAATTTTATCTTTTTGTCTATGCTTGATATGTACTTCTTCGCCTAACCTAATCTTTGTTAAAAGTTCGTTTCTCTTTAAATTACAATACTGTTCTCTTATGCCTTCCGTAAACTTTCCAATCTTCATTTCTTGCATTTTATTTTGAGAATTTTTAAATGTGATATAATAAGTTTTATCTGGCTTTTCATTAGTGGTAGTTTCTCGATAGTAAACACCTGTATATTTGGTTCTAATTCGTGCCATTTTTTCCAACCTATTTCCAACCGAAGTTATATAATATGGTAATTTTAGCGGATTATAGAAAAAATAGGAAGCCCCATTTAATCCCTTAATAGTGGTACTTAAAGGGTTGTTTTATTTGTTTAAGGATTATAGAAAAGTTTAACAAATGAGGCTCATAACCCGAAGGTCATAGGTTCAAATCCTATTTCCGCAACCAATTTTCTACATTTTGGGGTGTCGCCAAGCGGTAAGGCACTGGTTTTTGGTACCAGTATTCGGGGGTTCGAATCCCTCTACCCCATCCAAAAAACTCTTTTAAATCCCTATTTATAGGACATAACGCGGAATAGAGCAGTTCGGTAGCTCGACGGGCTCATAACCCGTAGGTCACAGGTTCAAATCCTGTTTCCGCAACCAATCC
>JAUSKV010000102.1 GCA_030646745.1 Sulfurimonas sp.
GCATCTCAAAATAGATAATTGCACTGGATGTATCGCCATCTTCATAGGCTTTTTGGGCTTTTGTTACCATCTCTGAATTTGAAAAAGTGGATACTTTTTCTGAATTAGGAGTGTAATCTATCTGCAGCGCTTTTTCATTTGATTTGGGAGCGTAATCTGCCGGTGCTGATTTTTCATTTGACAGAGGAGGATAATCTACCGTTAGTACCTCTTCCGACTTAGGAGCGTACTCTATCGGTACCGCTTTTTCAGCAGAAGAGTCAATACGCCCATCTCTCATTCGTAATTGCGTTGACTTTATAATATAGGCATCTTTAAATCCCGCCTCATGAAACTTTGCAACATGCGGCTTCATTTCACCGTAGGAGGGTGCTTGGGAGTAGCGTGCTTCAATTGCATTATTCATCTTATAGAGATGGGTCTCTTCTAGCAGATTTGCAGGTATTTTTTTAAGTAATTTTTGAGCCTCATCTACACTCTTTGCTAAAAATAGTTCTACTGTATAAACATCAACACTCTTTTCCTCTTTTTTTGCCTCTGTTCCAAACATATTCGAAGCTAGCAAAACTAAAGAAAAACAGAGTATTGCAAACTGATTCGTCACTCTGCAACCTTAATTCTAATCAAGATAACCAACTCTCTTTTTTCATCTTTTTTGACTGTACGGGTAAAGAGTGATCCCAGCCATGGGATATCTCCGAGCAACGGAACTTTCTCCTCTTTTTTTGAAACTGCATTATTAATCAAACCGCCTATTAAAACTAAATCATTATTTTTGGCATAGATGATAGTTCCAGCCTCTTTTACATTTAAAACCGGCGCCGATGCAACCGTTTTTCCATTCTCATCAGCATACTCGACAACATCTTCAATGCTTGATGTGATAGGAATAACATTTAGCATAATATTTGCGTCATCCATGATAGTAGGTGTAACACCCATGGTTAAGCCATTTAAAACATCTCTGCGGGTATAGGTCACTTCACTGGTACTTGCCGAACCGCCCGTTCCCTGAGTTGTCTGCACCTCTTTCTCCCAAAAAGGAAGTAGTTTTCCGGAAGAGATAATTGCCGATTGCCCGCTCAGGACACTGATACTTGGGTTTGAAAGGGTATCGACATCTCCATACTCATCCAGTGCTTTTATAACAGAAGAAAAATTGTTTGCGCTGTATGTCATGGTTCCCGAAACAGCGCTGCTTAAACCTAACGGCTGTTGCAGTTGCAATTTGTCTCCGCTGCTGAGCACACTATTTGCAACCGCATCCCAACTGATTCCGAGTGAATGGTTATCATTTAAAACAACCTCTAAAATTTTTGCTTCTATTAAAACCTGTTGATTACACTGTTTTTTTACCCTATTAACCATAACTTCAACTGCATTCACATTCGCTTTTTTATCATGTACGCTTAGTATGCCGCTAAATCTGTTGAGCGTATATTTTCCCTCAGAACTCATAAGAGATGCTATGTTTTTTTCAAGCTGTTCATAAAAACTATTTATCTCTTTAGGGTTGTCAAATTTGAGTTTAAAATCACCTTTTATCCCTTGTCCACCGCCCATTCCGCTATTTGCCGAGTTAAGCGTGTCACCGCCGAGTTCTGTCGTAAAAGAGGTGTTTGAATGCACATAAGGGATAAGAAAAGTTTTTCTCTCAAACTGTTTTACATGCAGTATATTCCCGTTTAAATCATAATAACACCCTGAGAGATTCATAATTACATCCAACGCCTCTAGCAGCCCGGCTTCATTTACCGACATGGTTATGGTGATATTTTTATCAATATCTTGGTCTATTATGAGATTCAATCCTGAGAGTTCTGAAATGGAGTACATCACCTTAGAAAAGGGTGCATCTTCTGCTGAAAAACTAATTTTTTTATCATCAAACACAGAAACATTCTGATAAACAGGAGGAAGTACCATCTCAGGAATAGAACCTTTCGTAGATGATTTTTTAAATGCATCCATCTCTTGCTTTGCACTTTTTATGTTTAATTGTTTTTTTGCATCCTCACCGAGAGAATCATTGTGATTCGAACAACCTGTAAATATTGCCAAAACCAATATTATCGAAATAAAGTAAGCCATTTAACCCCCTTCTGATACTCTATCAAGACACCGTCATTATTTATTTTAATCACTTTTGCACCATCTATTATTGTACCCTCATGCACTATTTTTCCGTTTACTAGAGCAACTTTTGCCTTGGGATAAATTATCTCAAGCTTATGAACAAAGCTCTCTTTTGTTACTTCATCCACTTGGATTATCTCTTTTTGTGCATGAATCTGAGTACTGTTTTCTTTATTGTACAACATATTTTTGACAATCCACTCTGCATTTGCTTTTCGAAGTTCTAATTTGTTTTGTATCTCTAAATATTTTTTCGATTTTTCTTCAATCTTCAGATATATATCCGCTTTAGAGTTTAGAGTCTTATTTGAATAATTTTCATAGGGTGAAAAAAAATAGCTTATATTTTGAACTATCTCACTACTAAAAACATAAATAATAACAGCAACAACAAAAGGGAAAAGAAGAGCCAAGAACTGCTTGCTATTTAAATACATTGTTCCCTCCATGGTAGAGATGAATCATCTGTATCTCACCTGTTATAGTTGTTTTGTCCATTTTAAGTTCACAAAAGTGTAAAAACCCACCATCACATTCCAAACCAATTAATCCAACCACATCTTTAAAGTTATTTCTATTCACACTGTACAACATATTCATATTTTTTGAACTCTCATCTTCATGAATAAATCTTTTTATCACTAAATTATAGTTTTCTACATGTCCGTCATAAAACTTTATTAAATTATCATCCGCCTTATCTGCATCTTTTTCTATCATTTTGTAATACATCGATTGATTAACACTCTCTATCCACAGATTTATCTGACTGATTTTTTTCAGTTTTTCTATATCCTCTAACCGCTTTTTGTTAATCTTTTCTATCTTTAGATGCTCCTGTTCAAACCAAGAGATTGAGGCCATGAGCAGTATAGCTAGTACAAAATTTATCGAAATTATGATAATTTTAATCATTTTCTCCTCTTTCTCGGCTGTTCATGAGACTCTGTTCTCTCTTTTTGCACACCTATAACGGTATTAAAAATCATTTTTTTATAATCCGTGTGCGTTGAGTATGTAAGCCCAATAGTTATGTCAATATTTTCAAACTCATTCATAAACTTTTTTTCAAATTGATAAAGCGCCGTAAGAGAATCAAAAGATTTAATAAATCTAGCCTCCAACTCTTGAGTATTCTCTTTATCTTTCCAGTTGAACACTTCCGGCTTTTGCAGCTCAATAAGCGGCTTCAGTGCCAAAATAATATCTGCCGGATGTCTTTGCAAATATTTCTCGGTTATCTCAAGATTTTTCAAGCTTGTACCCAGTTCGCTAAGCGAATATGTGTTTACATCAAGCGTCATAGAGGCAAGATGGCTTTTGATTGTTTCATATCTTTTGAGTGAATCGTAGTAGATATTAAATTTTTCGTATGCTAAAAAAGAGGTAACAAAAAGAGCGATAACAGATGCCGCCAAAAGAAGCTGCTTCACAACCTTAAACTGACGAAGAGCCAAAAGTAAATCTGGCAAGAACTGCATGTTCCTCGGTACAAATAGATTGCCTAGGGGAATTATGTACTCTTGAGGCTGTGCATTTTTCATGCCCTTCAAAAATGTGTTCGGATAAAGTATTGTTACAGGGAGTTCTGTTGTCATGTATATATTTTTAGCAATCACTTCATCTGTAGCCAAAAAGCCGCTCAATACGATTGTAGAAAATTTTATATCACGGAATTGTTGCTGCACATAGAAGATAGTTTGATTTATCTCTCCCGCTATATCAACTTCACGAACT
>JAUSKV010000138.1 GCA_030646745.1 Sulfurimonas sp.
TTTTCAATGCAATGGAGAGGTAGTTAAGGTCTGCATGAATCTCAAAGTTTGATTCAATAAGAACTTCTACACTTGTTTCATCTTCTATAAAAAGTTTTGAAAGTGATTCGCTGATAAGAGTTTCACAATTGAATTTTTCAAAATTAAGTTTGTGTTGATTTGCACTCAGTTTTTCTATATACAAAAGTTCATTTGTCATTTCATCCATCTGAGAGAGTGCTTTTTTGAGTATTTTTTTATATTTACTCTCTTCAATCATCTCTATTGCCAACTTCGATTTTGAGATTGGTGTTTTGAGTTCATGTCCTATATCTCTGAGTAATCTTTGTCTTGAAGTAATGAGCTCTTCAATATTGAGAGCCATAGAGTTAAAAGTTTTTGAGAGTTCGCCTATCTCATCATTACTAAGAATGTTTATTCTTAATCCGTAATTTCCCTCACCAAATTTTTTGATACTTTTTGAAATCTCTTTGAGGGGATAAATCATCTTTAAAATGATTAAACATAAAATGATTAAAATCATTATGTCTGCTAAAATCATAAAGTTTAAAAACTCTTTATCTTTAAAAATTTCATCTTGCGAACCATCCATAACCAAAATATCATCGTCAAGATATTTCATATAAAGTAGATAGGTATTGTCTTCATGTTTTAAAATTTTGATGATTGAGAGTTCTGTTTTGTATTCATATAACACTGTGGATGCGTCGAAAGAGTGTTTTTTATCTTCGATAGTTTTAAAGTTGAGTTCTGTCAATTTTTTTTGCAAATTGGCTGTGTCATTGTTGGAGAGATAGGTAAAAAGCTCATCTGAAACTTGAATATATTTTTCTTTTAAAAGCTTCTCTATCGCAGTTTGTGTCAATTTATTTGTCTCATTGGATACAAATATCATAAGAGAAAAACTGATGGCAAAAAGAAGAATGACTTTATTTATTATCGACATATTTCAACCTATAAACTTATAACCAATGCCCCATACAGACTTAATATATCTAGGGTCTTTGGAATCATCCCCTAACTTTTGTCGTATGTTGCTTATATGCATATCAATTGTTCTCTCTTTGGAGTTATATTCTATGCCGCTCACAGCGTTTGAAATGGTCTCTCTT
Organism: Sulfurimonas sp.; assembly: GCA_030646745.1. GTDB lineage: Bacteria > Campylobacterota > Campylobacteria > Campylobacterales > Sulfurimonadaceae > Sulfurimonas. Next base: position 1,113 of record JAUSKV010000138.1, read on the forward strand.
GATAAGACTTTATCGCTGTTTTGTAAAAAAAGATGTAAGATGTCATACTCAATTTTTGTCAAATCAAGCAACAAACCATCTACTTTTATCTCCATTTTTGCTTCATCTATCTCAAAATCACCTACTCTTTTACTCTTTTGCGTGCTTCTTCGTAAAATTGCATTTATGCGTAAAACTAACTCTCTAGGCTCATAAGGTTTTGCCAAATAGTCATCTGCACCAAAGTTAAACCCAAGTATTTTATCGCTCATTTCACTTCGAGCAGAAGAGATAATGATTGGAATGTTTGAGATTTCTCTTATTTTTTTACATACATCAAATCCATCCATTTGGGGTAGCATCAAATCAAGAACAACTACAGAATATTTCTCTTTATGTTGTCCAAGATGCAAGAGTGCCTCTTTTGGTTTATCAAAAGCCACTACATGAAAGTCATAGTTTTGAAGATAATCTCCAATCAGCGTCTGCATCTCCAAGTCATCTTCTATAAGTAAAATTTCTTGCATTATTTCACTTTCCAATCATCAAAATAATCCATAAACTTTTTTCTTTGTTCTATTGTTAAAATAAGATGTATTTTATTTAAGAAATTATTCTCTATTCCATGTGCTTTATCATCTAAAAGATGATTGAGTGCATCCACCTCGTTAACTTTAAAAGAATCTAGTAAAAAAAGTTCTTTTCGTTTTTCTTCTATCTCTTTTTCTAAATCCTTGAACTCTTTTAACTGTGTTCTAAACTCTTTTAAAATTATTTTCAGTTCCATATTTTGGTCTGTTGAGAGGTCGAGATGCGAGAGTTCTTTGTAAATATGGTGTTCATTATGAGATTTATGATTTTCTGCAAATAAACTCGTTATTAACAACAATAGAAATATAAATCTCATAGTTTTCATCCTTTAGATATCTTCGGTATTTTAATATCTTTATCATTTAATAAGCCTTGCTCTATATTTTTATGACATGCTTTACAGTTTGACTTAACAGATATTTCTTTGCTAGCAAATATATTTTTGTCTATATCTTCATGTCTTTTTTGCCAATAGGGCGTTTTTGTTATAGCAATCGCTTCAGTGTTTTTTATACTTTTTAAAATGTTAAAAGCTGACTCTTTTGTAGAATTCTCAGCAGCATTTTCAACTAAATAGTCTCTTATTGATTTTTTATCTTTCTCATCAAGTGAGGCATCATCACCAAAATGATTTTCTAGATTATCCATCATTTTCACCCAAGATTGTTTTGACAGTAAATAGGGTGGATAGAGGGTATGACAGCTTTTACACTCCTTGTAAAATTGCGGATGTTCTTTCTTGTAATCAACAACTGTGTTAGCATCCGCTACTAACACACTCGATGGGTTGCTTAAAATATAGATAAACAGAAAGAGAGATGAAGCAATCCATAAAACACCGAATAGCTTTTGAAAGAGTGTAAGTTTTAAACTTTCGGCATCTCCATCCTTGTATCCATCCATCATGGACTCCGCCGCCTTTGATTTGTGTAAAACTTTATCAAGAATAACGCCTGCGATATGTACAAATATTACAGCCATAAATGCATTTGAAAAAAACTCATGCACATCTTTAAAAAAATCCATCTTTTTAAAGAATGAAAAATTTAAAAAAGAGAAGATACCCATTCCCTCTTGCGTACCATATACAACTGCACCGCTGAAAACTGAGCCTAACCCTAAAACTATCATGGCTACAATCGCGTAGCTTGAGGCTGGATTGTGACCAATATACTTCTTTTTTGTACCAAAAATGCCAAACATATACTCTTTTAAGGCAACAAGATTAAAGTGAAAATCTTTAAATTGAGAGTATCTGACATCCATGAAACCCCAGATGATTCTATACACAAAAAGAAGTCCGATTGTAAAACCTACTGCTACATGCAACGTTAACAAACTTTCAAAGTCTGCAAGTAAAAATGCAACTGCTACTGCAAGAACAAGTAAGAGATGAAAGAGCCTTGTAAAAAGACTCCATACATAGATTTTAGTCATCCCATTTTCCAAAGTTTGGAATATTTATGTCTCGTTCACTATAAGAACCTTTGTCGGCAGTTGTATGACAGGCCATACAGTTTGCTAAAGATTTAACCTCTTTTTGTTCTATAAGTTTTTGAGCAATTTTTTTATGCTTTTGAATGATATATCTAGTCTCCGTAATAGCAATCGGTGTCTCACTTGAAGAGATACTATCATTTATTTTTTTGCTTCTTTTATATTGTGCAAACTTTTCAGCTGAGTTATCAACTAAATATTTCAGTATTTTTGTATTATCTGCCGCTTCGAGTGAAGCATCTGTGCCAAAATGATTACTCAAATTTCC
>JAUSKV010000142.1 GCA_030646745.1 Sulfurimonas sp.
ATCTCGCTTGCCTCTCTCGCCTAAAATAACATAGGTTGAAAATCTTTCACCATTGTTTACATTAAGTATTTCAACTTTTTGTCCTACTCTCATTTTTGCAGCTTGTATCAGCTCTTCATCTATTGTAATCGAGCCAACATAATTTAGATTAGCGTCCGTAACGGTCGCACGGTGAATTTTGCTGTACAACATCTCTATTAACATTTTATCTTCCCATCTGCTTTTGCATATCAGCCGGAGATAGAGGAGCATCCCAAAGTTCAGGCTCTATTACAAACTCTTCTACTACTCTTCCGCCTATAATATGCTCTGTTATGATTCTATCAATTTTCTCTTTTGTCAATCTTACATACATCGTATGTCCCGGTTCAACCAACATAACCGGTCCAGCATTACATCTGTTTAAACATGCAGTACGAATCGGCTGAACGGTTCCCATAATTCCATCTTGCATTAATTTTTGAGCTAAATATTGAAACAAATCCTGAGTTTGCGGTGTTACACATGAAGGCTTCGGCATGCCCGGAGGAGCCGATTGTTCACATTTAAATATATAAAATGCCGGTTGAGGGATTCCCATAAAATATAATCCTTAAAATTTTTGTCGCAATTATAGCAAAAAATATCTATACGAACCCAAATATCTAAAGAAGTTTATATTTTTAAGAGTTCTCTAACTACTTCCCTGTCATCAAACGGGAATTTTTCATCATATATTATCTGATATGCTTCATCTCCCTTTCCCAAAATTACAACTACTTGAGACTCAGTTTGGTCACTCAGTGCCATTTGAATTGCTTTTTTTCTATTGAGTTCAACTACGGTATTGCTTCTATCTTCAATGCCTTTTAATATCTCCTCTATAATTAATTCTGGGTCTTCATGTCTTGGATTGTCACTTGTAACATATATTCTTTTTGCTAAGCTTGCTGCAACTCTTCCCATAAGAGGTCGTTTTTCTCTGTCCCTATCTCCGCCTGCACCAAAAACAACCAAAAGCTCTTTCTCTTTAAGTGCATTTAAAACCTGCTGCATGCCATCTGGGGTATGCGCAAAATCAACTATCACATTCGGAGATTCACATACTTGTTCCATTCTCCCGCTCACGCCTGCAAAATTGTCAACTACTGCTGCAACCTCTTCTAATTTTTTCTCTGTTAACATGTGAACAGCTCCAATCGCTGCCATCAAATTATAGAGATTAAAAAAGCCGTGAAGAGAAGCTGTGAAAGGAACCACTTCTTGAAAGTGCTGGATGATTCCACTCGTAGCGTCATTGAGCGAATACGCCATAAGTCTGTAAGTAGAAGGATTTTCAATTCCATATGTACAAGTATTTTTAATATTAAAGGAAGCTCTTGGCTCATCTTTATTGATGAGTTTTCTCCCATCATCAGAAAAAAAGCTATTTTTAACTGCTATATACTCTTCTATCGTTTTGTGGAAATCGAGGTGGTCTCGTGTGATATTTGTAAGTATCTTCAGTTCAAAACGAAGTCCTTCCACTCTTTTTTGAACGATAGCATGGGAACTTACTTCCATTATAAAAAAATCACACTCTGCTTCTACTGCCTGATAGATGTGTTTGTAGGTATTTAAAACGCTTGGGGTTGTTAAAGATTTACCCTCAACTATCGCATCATTCATAAAAAAACCGCGCGTCCCCTGCATAGCTACTCTATACCCTAAATCTAGCAAAAATGAGTAGATTGCACTTGCTGTTGTAGTTTTTCCGTTTGTGCCGGTAATACCGACTATTTTAATTTTATCTACGCCGAAAAGCTCTGCAATATCTTCAATTTTTATAATTGAGTGTGCACCCTTTTGTTTGGCATCTTCTACATATTTTTCATTTTGGGTCGTCAATATAAAAGCTGTCTCTTTATCGCACTCATTAGAATTTTCAGTTACATACAAAAACTCTTGGTTTGGCAGTTCTATTTTCACTCATTAACCTTTTTTTACTAATTTCTTAAGCAATTTTCTAAGTGGTTCATCGCTTGGATAGGAGCTAAGTGCACTCTCGAGGTACGAGAGAGCCATGTCAGAAAAGCCGTTTTCAATAAGATTATCCAAAAAATCTACAAAATCCTCTTTTTTTGTGATTATTACTCGCGTTGAGAACATAATATTTTCAAAAGTTTCTCTAAAAGCCTCACCGCTATCAATAATATTTTTAAAATCTTGATAAAGAATTCCATCCTCAAGCTCTAACCTGTCACGGAGCGGTGTAGCAAATACTTCGCTTAGCTTTTCTAAGGTTCCATCTATATTTTGAAGGATATCCCCCATTATTTCATCGGCTTGATCCGTGTCTTCCTCTTTCAACATTTCATAATAGTCAAAAAGAGCCTCTGCTCCGCCCTCACCGCTCATTGCCATCTCAGAGAGGATAACACCGTTATATGCCTCTTTTGAATTCGGAAAGTTTTGCAAAACAGATGCGAACTGCTCTAATGCATTTTTAAATTCTGCTTTTGAGAAGCTCTCTTTGGCTTTTGTTAATACTTTATATTTACTTATGCTACTCATTTATTTATGTCACTTATTTTAATCTTATTATTCTATAAATTATCTATATCGTTTTCCATGCCGACTGGCACATTTATAACACAGAGTTCCGGATGTATATCCATGCGAAGCTGTCGCTCCACTCCATACTTCAGTGTGTTACCACTACTTGAACATCCGATACAAGCACCTTTTAATTGAACATATACATTCGATTTTTTAACTGTTATAAAAGCTATATCACCACCATCTAGCGCTAAAGATGGGCGAACTTTTTCTATTACATTTCGTACCGGTGTCATTAATTCTTCATCAGAGAATGGAATCATAAATTTTTCCTTTATTATTGTAAACATAAAATAGGACAAAAACGCTTAACAAGTCATAAAAATAATAATTAGCTGATTTATTTCAATATTTCAATGCAAAAATTTCATTCACATAAGATGGCTTTCGCATGCCTATTAGAATGTAATCTATGGTATCCCTTTGGGTTAAAAATTTTAGTGAACACTCCTGCATAGAGCCATTACACTCTTTAAATAAATCTTTAAATTTTACTCTTGTATTTTTAGAGCACTCATGCAATACTATTTTTTTATACTCTTGTAAAAAGAGATCAATAAAACTAAGAACATTTTCTCTGTTTTCTTTATCAATTACTTCAAGAAACTTTTTAAAACTTGGTATTATTTGAGTGTAAAGAAAAAACTCATAGTCACCAATCCAGCCAAATTTGTGTTTATTTGCATCAAGCTGTTCTAAGAGATTGTACATTGGTCTTAACATCTTATTGTTACATGCCAACATAAGTTCATTCAAGTGATTATAGTATGTACTGCTCTCATCATAATCACAAAGTCTATAAGATAAATTTTCATATTGTGCGTTAAAGGGTCTGTTTACTAAAACTCTTAAGCCGCTTTTTTTTGCCAATGAGGCGCATTTAAGCCCATCTCTTTCAAGTAAATTTATAGGAAGTTGAATCGTTGTAAAACG
>JAUSKV010000149.1 GCA_030646745.1 Sulfurimonas sp.
TCCTCAGTGCTAAATATGCTTATAAAAAACGCAGATTCTTATGTAAAGACTCTAATAGCCATGAGAACGGATTGTGATGATTCTATGCAGACAACCTTATATGAGGATGGCGATGAGATAGTGACAGAGGCACTTTCTCATAATGCAAATCTTGATAAAAAGATTGTTAAACTCCTAGTGAAAAATGATTTATATGCTAAAAATATTGCTAAATATATTAGACTAGATGATGAAATATTTGATATGTTAATAAAAAAATATCCATCAGAGTTAGCTCGTAATAGCTCTATAAGTTTTGATATGCAAAAAAAAATATTTGAAATAAACAATGAATATACTAAAATAGATTTAGCTTCAAATAAAAATATAGATGACCATTCTATGATCAATTTGCTATTTAACGGGAGTCAAGATATTAACTTTGATATTTTTTCAAATCAAAGTACGATTATGAAGAAGGTTGAAAAAATCTATAATAAAAAACGAAGAGTTGTTTCTAAATGGTAGGGTTACTCGGAGCACTAAACAAAAGAGACATATTATGAAGATAAAATAGAGGTAAAGTAACTTTCTTGTGACAAAAAAAAGATACAATATTCGTATAATCATTTAATAAAAAAATCATTTAATAAAAATTTACGCGATGGGGCAGTCTTATGATACAACAATCTTCAATATCTTATGAGTGCATCAATGCAATTGGGAATTCTCTTAAACTTGATGAGATGCTAAGGGATGTAATTAGCACATTTCTCCGTCAAACGGATGCAATTGGCGGTCAATTTGTTTCTCAAGGAGTTAATAGCAAAAGTATAGTAAGCCTAGGTGAAACTTTTTATATTCCAAATTTAACTAAAAATATTGACTCTTATGAAATAATCGTTTTAGCTGAGGGAGGATTTGTAATTGATACTCCCATAAAAGAAGAGCACTTTTTATTTCTTTTTAAATCAGATGAAAATTTGGACACTTTAGGAAATATGTTTTCAAATTTTAGAACAAAACTCATAAATTCGATTGAAGCCTGTCGTATGGCAGAACAATGCGGTGAAATGAAACTTTCTTTAACTAACCACATTACAGAAGAAATAAACAAAAATAAAGTTAATGAAGAAATAATGATAGCCCAATCCCGTATGGCAATAATGGGTGAAATGATTGGTATGATTGCTCATCAATGGAGACAACCCATTACAATTATCGGAATGCTTATAAATAATACTATTCTGGATATAGAATTTGATGAAATAGATAAGGATAAAATTTTAGAAGACTTAACTTCTATCGATGAGCAAGTACACTACTTATCTAAAACTATAGATGATTTTCGTAATTTCTTTCGTCCTAACAAGCTACCCCAACATATAAAGGTAGGCGATATTTCTAGAGAATTGTTAAACATATTAGGGAAGAATTTTGAGAATAATAATATCTCACTCTCTTTTGAAGGAGACCTTGATGGTGAATTTTATTCATATAAAAATGAACTCTTACAAGTATTTTTAAATATTCTTTCGAATTCAAAAGATGCTTTTTTAGAACATAATATTGAATCTTCACAAATAATTTTTACTATTAATATAGAAAAAGATGAAATATTATTTTCTATACAAGACAATGCAGGTGGAATTCCAAAAGGCATTCAAGAACATATCTTTGATCCCTATTTTAGTACTAAATCCAAAGAACTGGGAACGGGTCTCGGTCTTTATATGTCTCAAATAATTATTGAAAAACATTTACATGGAAGTATAAAAGTAGATAGCCATTCTAATAAGACAGTGTTTTACGTCAAAATTCCGAAAATTGATATTGCAGGAGTAAATCGTGTTTATTAATTCTGAAAATTCTGCTAAATCAATTAAGTTGCTTAGAGCCAAGTCAAAGGACTTGAATATTTTACTGGTTGATGATGATCCGTTAATCAGGAAAGAGTATATGAACTTCTTCGGAAGAATATTTGACAATATCGATAATAGAAATAATGGAAAAGAAGGTCTAGCAGCGACCTTAGACAAACAGTACGATTTAGTTATATCAGATGTGCAGATGCCGATTATGAACGGCCTTGAGATGATAGATAAAATAAAACAGAGAAATTCAGAGCAATCAACTTTACTTATATCTGCCAGCCATGACGCAGATATTCTTCATAGTTCTATAAAGCTTGGAGTAGATGGGTATATTTTTAAACCAATTCAAATTAACCTAGCCCTAGAAGTTCTTGATAAAATTGTTTCCAAGATTTTAATGGAAAAAGAGAACAAGCTGTATAAGCAAAACCTTGAGGAACTTGTCATTGAAAAAAGTCGTCAGGCAATTGAAACATATACGGTTGACGGTATAAGTAAATTATATTCACTTGCTAAATTTCAGCAGGATATTATTGAACTAAATAATAATTCATTAGCTGTAATAAAAATAAAAAACTTTAAAGTAATGAATGATTTTTATGGGTACGACATTGGAAATAATATACTTAGACAGACCGCAGACTTATTAAATAAAATAGTTATAAAAAATCAATTTATGGTAAATAGCATACTTTATCGCCTCAGCGGTACTCATTTTGCGATACTCTCACCTCTTGATGGAGAGCATTTAGAGCAGTATATAGAAAAAATGATTCAGGAAATTGAATCAACCGAAGTAGATGTAAATAATCAACTCATGTATCTTGAAATAAACGCAGGAATCGTATGCCGTAAAGATGAGATTACACTTGCTCACGCTGATTCTGCTTT